>JBLMXA010000042.1:0-8253 GCA_050257515.1 Acidobacteriota bacterium
GGTCGGGTGATCGGCGCCGAGCGAGAGCCCCGGATCGCCGGCGCCGTGATCGCCGGCGACGACGACGATCGTGCGGCGCGCCGCACGGGGGTGGGGCGCGTGCTGCGCGCCGGCGAGCCGCTCGGCGAGCTGCTCGAGCACGTGGGGCATGCCCGCCGCGGCGACCGCCGCGCGTGCCGCCTCGGCCTGCGCGCGCGACGCCGGGCCGATCGACTCGCAGACGTGGCGGATGACCTGGCTCGCTACCACATCGCCGCCTTGCGCTTCTGCGCGATCAGGATCGCGACGAAGAACGGGCCGCCGAGCACCGCGGTCACCGCGCCGGTCGGTAACAGCGACGGCGCGGCGAGCGTGCGCGCGAGCGTGTCGCACACGACGACGAGCGCGGCGCCGCCGAGCAGCGACGCGGGCAGCAGCACGCGGTGGTCGGGGCCGACGATCGCGCGCAGCACGTTCGGCACGATCAGGCCGACGAACCCGATCGGGCCGCCGATCGCGATCGCGAGGCCGACGACGAGCGACGCGAGCGCGAACACGAGGTTCTGCGTGCGGCCGACCGCGACGCCGAGCGAGGCCGCGACCTCGGGCCCGGCGGCGAGCGCGTCGAGCTCGCGCGCGAACGAGACCAGCGCGACGAGCCCGGCGACGAGCGGGATCGCGAGGTACTTCACGCTGTCGAAGCGGCCCGGATCGAGCCCGCCGAACAGCCACGCGAGCATCCGCGACTGCTCGGCGAACGCGCTCAGGTACTGCACGAGCGTCGATGCCGACGAGCAGAAGATCGAGATCGTGAGGCCGGCGAGCAGCAGCGTCGCCGGCGGCAGCCCGCGGCCGACCCGCGCGAGCTGGACGACGACGACGAGCGTCGCGACCGCGCCGACGAGCGCGGCGCCGCCGACGCCCCACGCGCCGAACCAGCGTTCGATGCCGAGCCAGATCGCGAGCACGGCCGCGAGCGAGCTGCCCGACGAGATGCCGAGCACGAACGGATCGGCGAGCGGGTTGCGCAGCAGCGCCTGCAGCGCGCAGCCCGCGCCCGCGGCGGCCGAGCCGACGAGCACGGCCTCGGCGACCTGCTTGGCGCGGATCACGAACACGACGTGGAGCGGCGAGCCGGAGCCGAGCGCCGACAGCGGCAGCACCTCGAAGCGGCGGTCGGGCGTGACGCCGACGAGCGGCGCGATCAGCGCGACGGCCGCGCAGCCCGCGACGCACACCGCGAGCGTGACGATCAGCCGCCGCGCGGTGAGCCGCCGGCCGCGCGCGCTGACGAACCCGCTCATGCCGGCACCGCGAACGGCTCGCCGCCGGGCAGCTCGCCGACGTGGATCGCCACGCCGAACGCCTCGCGGGTCGCCGCCGACGCCAGCACGTCGGCTGGCTTGCCGCGCGCCGCGAGCGCGCCGCCGGCGACCAGCCACATCTGGCCGCCGTGACGGAGCGCGAGATCGAGATCGTGGGTGACGACGACCGCGGCGCCGCCGGCCTCGCAGCGCGCGCGGACGACCGCGAACACCGCGCGCGCGTGCGACGGATCGAGCCCGGCCGTCGGCTCGTCGAGCAGCAGGCAGCGGGCGCCCTGACACAGCGCCTGCGCGAGGATCACGCGGCGCGCCTCGCCGCCGGACAGCTCGTCGAACCGGCGGTCGGCGAGGTGGTCGACGTCGCACGCGCGCATCGCGTCGCGCGCGGCGGCGAGGTCCTCGGCGCTCGCGAGCCCCAGGCCGCGCTGCCGCGCGTAGCGGCCGAGCAGCACGACCTCCTCGACCGCGAACGGGAACGCGAGCTCGTAGTGCTGCGGCAGGTACGCGAGGTCGCGCGCGAGCACGCGGCGCGCGACGCGCGCGGGATCGTGGCCGAAGCAGCGCACGCTTCCCGACCTCGCCGGCACCAGCCCGGCGACGGTGCGGACGAGCGTCGTCTTGCCGGCGCCGTTCGGGCCGACGACGACGACCAGCTCGCCGGGGCCGACCTGCGCGCAGATCCCGCGCAGCACGGACCGCCCGCCGAGCTCCACGTCGACGTCGGTCAGCTGGAGCCACACGCTCCTTACCGTTACCATGCTCCTGGTGCGGAGACGTAACGACCGCGTGGTGATGAACCTGCCCGTCGAGCTGATCGTCGGCGGCAAGAAGCTGCGCGCCGTGTCGCAGGACATCTCCGCGTACGGGATGTTCGTGCGGCTGTCCCCGCCGCTCGACAAGGACGTGATCGTCCAGGTCGTGATCTCGCCGAACGGCCAGCGCCACGTGATGACCGGCGTCGTCACCCACGCGCTCGGCGAGGTCGAGGCGCGCACGCTCGGCCGGTTCCCCGGCATCGGCATCATGTTTCGCGACCCGGTGCGGCCGTCCGACGACGCGTTCGTCGGCGCGATCAGCCGGCTGCTCGAGAAGGCTCCTCACACGCGGCCGTCGCCCGATCTGCGCATCCTCGTCGCCGATCCCGAGACGCGCATCCTCGAGCGGCTGTCGACCGCGCTCGGCACCGGCGGCTTCCAGGTCGCGACCGCGACCAACGGCATGGAGGCGATCGGCGCGGCGCTCACGCGCGCGCCCGACGTCGCGCTGATCGAGCGCGACATGCCGGTCGTCGATGGCCTCCACGTGCTCCAGGAGATGGGCCGCCACGCCGATCTGGCGAGCGTGCCGGTGATGATGATGTCGGCGAACGCGACCGACCTCGCGCGCCTGCAGGCGTTCCAGCTCGGCGCCGCCGACTTCATCCCCAAGCCGTTCACCGTGCTCGAGGTGATCCTGCGCGCGCGGCGGTGGGCGCGCGTCCACACCCACGACCCCGAGCGCGTCGTGCTGCGCGGCACGCTCGCCGAGACCGGGCTGCCGTCGCTGCTCCAGCTGTTCGAGAGCGAGAAGAAGACCGGCCAGCTCGTCGTCACGCGCGATCAGATCGTCGCGTGGGTCGATTTCGTCGACGGCCGCATCGTGCGCGCGCGCTCGAGCGACACCGAGGGCGACTCCCACGACGTCATCATGAGCGTGCTCGACTGGCGTCACGGCTACTTCGAGCTGTCGTCCGGCCGGCCGGCGGCCGGCAAGGTCGAGCTCGACGTGACCGTGACGCACCTCCTGCTCGAGCACGCGCGCGTGCGCGACGAGGACAGCGCGGGCTGATCAGTGCTTCGTCGGCGCGACGCTGGCGGCGAGCTTCGACCACTTCGCGCGATCGAGCGGGCGCTGGACGACGAGCGACGCGGGCGCCATGTCGAGCGCGTCGACGTGCGACTGCGCGGCGATCTGCGCGGGCAGCTCGAACGCCGGGCTGACGATCTGCGTCTGCGTCGTGTCGACGATCGCGAGCGTCTCGCCGAAGAACTGGCTGCCGGTCGCGGCCACCGCCGGCTCCGCGCCGTAGCTGCCGTTGTCGACGACGGCGACGAGCGTGCCGAGCACGTTCGCCATCGCGTTGACGCGCGCGCCGATGCCCCAGTCGAGCGGCGCCGCGGTCGGCGTCAGCGCGCCGGTCGTCATGTCGACGCTGTTGTAGACGCCGGTCGTGCCGACCGTCGTGTCGGGATAGGCGCCGAAGCCGGCCGCGAACAGCGTCGTGCCGTCGAACGCGAGGCCGCCGTCGAACACGTCGTAGTCGTCGACCATCGTCGCCGTGCCGATCGGGGTGACCGCGCCGGTCGTCGTGTCGATCGAGACGAGCTGGCCCGGGTTCTGGTTCGCGGTCGCGCCGATCTGCGTGCCCCAGCCGAACAGCGTGCCGTTGACGAACTTGATGTCGGTGACCATCCAAGGATTGCCACCGGCGTCGACGAGATCGCCGAGCGGCGTGACGAGGGGGCCGCTCGCGTTGCCGATCGGCGCGATCGTGACGAGCTGCGCGGTGAGCGTCGCATCGCCGGGCGAGTCGCCGGTCGTGACGCCGTATAGCGTGCCGTTCGCGGCGAACGCGATGCCGTTCATGCCGTAGCCGCTGGTGCCGTCGTTCATGACGCCCATGTCGTAGTAGAGCTGCGCGAACGGATCGATGATGTAGAGGTCGCCGAGCTGGCCGACCGCGCCGCCGCCGTCGCCGTCGGCCGCGAACAGCGCGTCGTACGTGAAGCTGGTCATCGCCTGGCCCAGGTTCGTGACCACGGTGACCGTTGTCGTCGTCGAGAGCGCGCACGCCGGCGGGATCTGGCCGCCGATCTGGGTCTCGCTCGCCGCGGCGAGCGGTGCCTCGCACGGGTTCGGCTGCTGCGCCGTGCCCGGCGTCGTGTCGCCGAAGTAGACGTGGAGATCGGTGATGTCGGCGCCCGCGAAGTTGGTGCCGACGATCTGGAACGCGCCGTTGCCGGTGATCCCGGCCTCGGTCGGCGCCATCCCCGTGATCGTCGGCGCGCCGTGCGCGGCCGGGCCGTCGGGCACGCACGTGTTGCCCGACAGGTGAGTGCCGGTGCCGCACGTCGTGTCGTTGCCCGAGCCGCCGGTCGCCACGCACTCGCCGTTGTCGAGCATCGTGCCGGTGCCGCACGTGGGACCGCTGGTGCTGCTGCCGCACGCGGCGAGCAATGAAAGGCCAAGAATCGAGATCCGCTTCCTCATAAGCGGGGTCGTTTCGCACGGCGCGCCGTCGTAGCGCAACGACTATTTGGAGCTCCGAACGATCTTGCCGAGCTGCTCGAGCGCCTGCGCGACGCGCGGGGTCGGCCCGCCGAACAGCTCCTGCGGCAGCGCGACGACCCGGCCGGCCTTGACGGCCGGCACGTCGAGATCACTCCAAGCCTTCGGATCCTGACCGGAAACGTCGAGGATCACGTCGGGCTGCGCGCGCAGCATCGTCTCGAGCGACACCTTGGGGTAGCGCGCCGGCGACGCGGCGAGCACGTTGTCGGCGCCGACCGCGGCGAGCAGGTCGTCGAGCCAGCTGCCGGGACCCGCGGCGGTCGAGTTGCCGAGCCCGCCGGCCTCGCGATCGATGATCGCGAGCACGCGCGGGTGGTGCGCCGGCCGGTGATCGCGCGCGGCGGCGAGCGCGGCGTCGATCGCGGCGATCTGGCTGTCCGCCTCGCGCGCCTTGCCGAGCCGCGCGCCGACCGCACGCAGCGCGCCGCGCACGTCGGCGAGCGCGTGCATCGGGCACTCGACCGTCGGCACGTGCGCGTCGGCGAGCCCCTGCGCGGTCGGTCCATGGACGTCGTCGAGGATGACGAGCGTCGGGTGGAGCCGCACGATCGCCTCGAGGTTCGGCTGCAGGAAGCTGCCGACGTGGGGCAGCTTAGTCACCTCCGGCGGGTAGCGCGAATAGTCGTCGACGCCGACCAGCATCGAGGTCGCGCCGAGCGCCGCGACCACCTCGGTCGCCGACGGCGTCAGCGACACGACGCGGGCGCCGGCCGGGGCCTTGCTGCCGCGCGCGCAGCCGGTGGCGAGCGCGAGCAAGATCAGGAGCGGTCGCATGCGCTGTCCGTAGCACACTGCTATCGTGCGAGGCGTGCCAGATCCCGACCTCAGCGGGACCGTCCTCGATGATCGCTACCAGGTCATCGAGCCGATCGCCGAAGGCGCGATGGGCGCGGTGTACCGCGGCGAGCGGCTGAAGCTCGGGCGCGCGGTCGCGATCAAGATCCTGCACGACGCGCTGCCCGACGAGCTGGCGAGCCGCGAGCGGTTCGAGCGCGAGGCCAAGCTGATGGCGCGCCTCGAGCACCCGAACTGCGTGTCGGTGATCGACTTCGGCCTCCACGAGGACCGGCCGTTCCTCGTGATGGAGCTCGTGCGCGGCACGAGCCTGCTCGACCTGATCGAGCGCGAGAAGCGCATCGAGCCGGCGCGCGCCGTCGACATCCTGCGCCAGATCCTCGCGGGGCTCGGGCACGCGCACGAGCTCGGCATCGTCCATCGCGACATCAAGCCGGCCAACATCATGGTCGGCGAGCGGACCGGGATCGGCCTGCAGGTCCGCATCCTCGACTTCGGGCTCGCGCGCCTCACCGAGACGTCGACGAAGCTGACGACCGGGATCGTCGTCGGCACGCCGAACTACATGTCGCCCGAGCAGTGCCGGGGCGGCGCGATCGACGGCCGCGTCGATCTGTACGCGTGCGGCGTGATCCTGTTCGAGATGCTGACCGGCAAGAAGCCGTTCCTTGCCGACGATCCGATCCAGGTCGTGCGCATGCACATGACCAAGCCGCCGCCGCGGCTGGCCGACATCGCGCCGGGCGGCGATTTCGGCGAGCTCGAGGCGGTCGTCGCCCGTGCGCTCGCGAAGGATCCGGCGGATCGCTACGCGTCGGCGGCCGACATGGCGCGCGCCCTCGAAGCCGCGATCGCCGCGCGCAGGAGCCTGCCGAACCCGGTGCCGCAGATCGTCGCGTCGCCGCCGAGTGCACCGCAGGTCGCCACGGCCTCGGGGTGGTCGGTGCCGGCGGGGATGGCGGAGACCGCGTCGGGGGAGGCCGTCCGGCGTCCGGCGTCCGACCTCCGGCCGGAACCAGAGCGCGTCTCCGCGCCGGTCGCCGCGCCACCGCTGCCGCCGCTGCCGCCGCTGCCGGAGCCGGTGTCTGCTCCGGTTCCTGCTCCTGTCGCGGTTTCCGGACCTCACTCGGGTCCGGCCTCCGCGCCGGACGC
Organism: Acidobacteriota bacterium; assembly: GCA_050257515.1. Lineage (GTDB taxonomy): Bacteria > Myxococcota_A > Polyangia > Haliangiales > Haliangiaceae > JABFXX01. Next base: position 6,582 of record JBLMXA010000042.1, read on the forward strand.
CGGACGCCGGATGCCGGTCGCGGGCCCCAAGCTGCCGTTCACGCGCAAGCAGATGATGATCGGTGCCGGCTCGCTGCTCGGCGTGATCGTCCTGATCGCGATCGTCGCTTCCGGCCACTCGTCGTCGGGCTCGGCGCCGATCGTCCACGACGCCGGCGTCAAGCACGACCAGCCGCAGCCGACACAGGGCGACCCGGTCGGCGCGATCGTGGCCGAGGCCAACGACGACCTCGCGAACGGCGAGCGCGAGCGAGCGCTCGCGGTGGTGCTCCGCGGTCAGCGCGACTTCCCGGACAGCGCCCAGCTCGACTACATCGCCGGCCGCATCTACTTCGGCAAGCTGTACTGGACCGACGGCATCAAGAACTTTCGCGAGGCCATTCGCCTGGATCCGTCGTATCGGAGCGATCCCGAGCTGATCAAGGCCGCGCTTCGCGGGTTCATCACGACCCCGTACGTCGAGCGCGACCTCGAGGAGTTCCTGCACGACGACATCGGCGACGCTGCGATCCCGTATCTAGAGGAAACTGCAAAGGATCATCCGAATCCGACGATCCGCGCGCGCGCCGAGGCCGAGCTCCGGCGCTTTCGCTGACACGATCGCGCCACGCGGCCGGGATCGCGCTGCCGAAAAACCCTCTTTCCACCGCAATCCGGACGTGAACACAAATTTTTTTCCGGGCGAGATCTTCTCGTAACTCATTGCGTCAATTAGGGCTTTTTCAGGTGTCCACAGCGTTATCCACAACCCCTAACAAGCGCTGAGAATTCTTCACGAAAGCGATCCGGATTCACCCTCAATCCACCCTCAATTCACAGCCTGTCCACGTGGATATCCGCTTCACACCCACACTAGATGTAGGATGTGCTCCCGGTGGAGCCCCCAAATATAGCGCACTTTTTCTTGCCCCATCCTAACGACCTGAGTACAACCAAGCTCCGCAGCGCATGTCTGTCCGCGTCAATCCCGAGTGTTTCGCGCCGTGTGTTGTTGGCGATCTCGGGGTCTCTGGCCGCAGCCCGAATGAAGTGAACGTCATACCGCTCTGCTAGAGCCGACGCCTCGCAGCCATCGCAGCGCCACCAAGTCTTCGCCGCAAAAATTGATCAGGGGTTTCGGGCAGCTGCCTGGGGTTTTGCACGCCCTATGTACGCGTCCGCTAGCTCCGGCTGTGCCCGCAATCCTGATCAGACCGATCACCGACAATTTCCAAAACCGCGCCGTAGAAGCCAGAAGGAGGGGTCACATGCTCGTGAAGTCCGCCGCCGTCGCTCCCCAGGGGGACCAGAAGGCCCAGAAGCAGAAAGCGTCCAGCCGCGTGATCAAGGACGAGCGGCCGGGTCTCGCGGTCGAGCGCTTCTTCACCCGCCAGGGCGTGGACCCGTTCGACACCGTGGACTGGGAGCTGCGCGACGCCGTGATCTCCGGCGCCGACGGCAAGGTGTTCTTCGAGCAGCGCGGCGTCGAGTTCCCCAAGCCCTGGTCGCAGACGGCGACGAACGTCGTCGTCCAGAAGTACTTCCGCGGCACGCTCGGCACGGCGCAGCGCGAGAGCAGCGTGCGGGCGATGATCGCGCGCGTCGCCGACACGATCTATGGCTGGGGCAAGGCGGACGGTTACTTCAAGAGCGAGCAGGACGCGTGGGCGTTTCGCGACGAGCTCGTGCACCT
>JBLMXA010000043.1:0-9997 GCA_050257515.1 Acidobacteriota bacterium
GCTCGGCACGTTTCAGCTCACGTGTGCGCGCACGGATGCCCGACGTTCCACTCGGAACGCATGGGCATCGTCATTCGCAGCGTGCAGCTCACGTCACGAACGTAGCACCTGGTGCCGCGCCACGCCGAGATCAATCTGCAAACCGAGGCGCGTGCACGCGGCCGGGCGTCTCGTCCGTGCCGATCAGCCCGTACAGCTTCCAGCCTTCGCTCAGGAGCCAGGTCTTCGGGTGCCACACCGGCAACGGCTCGTAGGAATCGGGCAGCACGTCGAGCGCCTCGCCGACATCGCGCCAGCCCTCGAAGCTCGGGCCGCTCGAGAACGGATCGACCTCGTGGTTCTCGAGCGGCGCGCGATGCTCCCTGTGCTTGCGCCAGTTGTTCGAGACCGCGAAGCGGCTCGCCGCCGCCAAGCTCGCCCGCCGGCACGGGAAATAACCGAGCTGCGCGCGGCGTTGTAGCTGCACTCGTTGCGCGCCTCCTCGTATAGTCGAGCGGTGATCACCGACCCCGAAGCGGACATCCGCCATGGGACGAAGATCGGCCGGTTCGTCGTCGTCGGCGAGCTCGGCAAGGGCGGCATGGGCGTCGTCTACAGCGCCCACGACCGCGAGCTCGATCGCAAGGTCGCGCTGAAGGTGATGCGCTCGGCGCAGGCGACGGACGAGGAGCGCGTGCGGATGCTGCGCGAGGGCCAAGCGATGGCGCGCATCACGCACCCGAACGTGATCACGGTGTACGAGGTCGGCGTCGAGGGCAGCCTCGTGTTCCTCGCGCAGGAGCTGCTCGACGGCGGCACGCTCGGCGACTGGCTGCAGCGGAAGCGCCCGCACGCCGAGATCGTCGACAAGTTCGTCGCCGCCGGGCGCGGGCTCGCGGCCGCGCACGCCGCCGGGCTCGTCCACCGCGACTTCAAGCCCGACAACGTGCTGCTCGGCAAGGACGGCCGCGTCCGCGTCGCCGACTTCGGCCTCGCGCGCGCGCTCGGCCCCGACGACGAGGGGCTGCCCGCGGCGACCCGCGCGAACATGGCGCGCGCGCGGCTCGACCTGGCGGTCAGCCCGATGAGCCCGCTCACGCGCACCGGCGCGGTGATGGGCACGCCGATGTTCATGGCGCCCGAGCAGCACGAGGGCGCGCCGGCCGACGAGCGCTCCGATCAGTTCGCGTTCTCGGTCGCGCTGTACCAGGCGCTCTACGGCGCGTGGCCGTTCCCGGGCCAGACCGCCGTCGCGCTCGCCGACGCGGTGATCGAGGGCCGCCTGCAAAAGCCGCCGAAAGGCCACGGCGTGCCCGAGCGGCTGCGCAGGATCCTGCTGCGCGGGCTCGCGACGAGGCGCGAGGACCGCTACCCGTCGATGGACGCGCTGCTCGCCGACCTGACGCGGCCGCCGGGCCACAAGCTGCGCACGTTCGCGATCGTCGCGTCGGTCGGCGTCGTGATCGCGGGTGCGGTCGTCGGCGGCTACGTGCTGCGCACGCGCGACGAGCACACCGGCCGCGCGACGTTCGATCCGAAGATGCTGACGAACGAGCGCGACATCGCGTGGCTGACGCAGGCGATCGATCGCGGCCAGCTCGGCGACGCCGCCGACAAGTACGAGATGGCCGCGGCGCTCGCGCAGCAGAATGGCGAGCCCGCACGCGCGTCGATCGCGCGCTCCGCGGAGGCGCTGGTGCTCGCGCTCGGCGGCAAGCTCGCGCAGGCGCGCACGCACCTGCGCGAGGCCGATGCCGCGAAGGGCACCGACGCGACCGCGATCGCGTACGCCGATCTCGCGGCGGCCGCGGTCGCCCACGCCGGCGGCGATCTGCCCGGGGCGATCGCGCACGCGACGCGCTGCGCGCGCGAGCTCGCGAAGACCAGCCCCGAGCTGTCGGCGATGTGCGACGAGCTGCACGGCGAGGCCGCCTCCGACAAGGGCGACGTCGCGGGCGCGCGCTCGGCCTACGCCGACGGGCTCGCGACCGCCAAGCGCACGCACGACGCGACGCGCGAGACCTCGCTCACCCTCGCGCTCGCGTCGCTCGATCTCGACGAGGGCAAGTACGACGACGTCGCGACCGTCGCCGCGGACCAGCAAGCGCAGGCCGCCGCGCGCGGCGCGTCGAGCCCCGAGACCCACGCGTGGATCCTGCTCGCGCGCGCGCACGTCGCGCTCGGCGACACCCAGAAGGCGTACGCCGATCTCGACCACGTCAAGTCCGACACGATCGAGCCGTTCCAGCTGCAGATCGAGCACCGCATCGCGTTCGGCCAGGTCCACGCGCTGCTCGAGGCGCCCGAGGCAGGGCTGCCGAAGCTCGACGAGGCGCGCACGCAGGCCGAGCAGCGGGGCTACGTCGGCCTCGCGCTCGCGGCCCGGTTCGCGCGGCTCTACGTGCTGAACGCGACGTCCGATCCCGACGTCGCCGCCGAGCAGGCGGCGCTGATCCACGACGCGCGCGCGAAGGGCTACGGTCGCATCGCGCACCTCGCCGAGACCGTGGCGTCCCGCTGATCGGCTATCCTCGGCGGGATGGCCGACTGTCAGCTGTGCGGCTCCAGCCACGACGACGACCGGTGCCCGCAGGCGCGCACCGGCCAGCATCTCGACAAGTACACGATCGGCCCGGTGATCGGCGTCGGCGGCATCGCCGCGGTGTACGCCGCCGAGCACCCGGTGCTGCGCACGCGGATCGCGGTCAAGATCCTGCACAGGCGGTTCGCGCAGGACCGCGAGCTGGCGACGCGGTTCGTGCGCGAGGCGCGCGAGACCGCGGCGATCGGTCACCCCGCGTTCGTGCGCGTCCACGACGCCGGCACGACCGAGGACGGCTGCGCGTACATCGAGATGGAGATGCTGGAGGGCAAGGAGCTGTACACGCTGCGCAAGGAGTCCGGCCCGCTCGCGCCCGAGCACGTCACGTGGCTCGCGATCCAGGTCGCCGACGCGCTCGCCGCGCTGCACGCGCGCGGCGTCATCCACCGCGACCTCAAGAGCCAGAACATCTACGTCGTGCCGACGCCGCAGGGCGATCAGGTGAAGCTGCTCGATCTCGGGTTCGCGAAGGTCGAGGGCGAGATGATGCTGACCAACAACGAGCAGCTGCTCGGCACGCCGCTCTATATCAGCCCCGAGCAGTACCTCGATCCGCACGGCGTCGACGCGCGCGCCGATCTGTTCTCGCTCGGCGTCGTGATGTTCGAGACGCTGACCGGCGAGTGGCCGTACACGTGGGAGAACAAGCGCGACCTGCTCAAGCGCGTGATGAAGGGCGAGCTCGAGCGCCATCCCGCCGCGCTCCGCCCCGACGTGCCGACGTGGCTCGACGCGATCGTCGCGAAGGCGCTCGCCCACAAGCTCGAGGATCGGTTCGAGTCCGCGCTCGCGATGAAGGCGGCGCTCGAGCAGGGCCCGCCGCAGGGCAAATCAGGTATCTTGCGCAGACTGTTTGGAGGCTGATGAGGGCAACGCGAGTGTGGGTCGTGGGATGGGTGACGGCGTGCAGCCACACGCCGGCGGCGCCCGTCGCGCCGGATGGCGGCTCCGGCGGTGCACGCCTCGAGCTCGTCGCGGGCGCGCTCGGCGGCTGGGGCACTGCCGACGGCACCGGCACGGCCGCTCGGCTCGGCAACCTCGGGCAGCTCGCGACCTCCGGCGGCCGGCTCTACGTGCCATCCCACGACGTCGTGCGCGTGATCGACCTCGCGACCGCCGCGGTGACGACCGAGCGCTCGGTCGGGGGCGTGGACCTGTTCGGCATCGCGAGCGACGCCAGCGGCGTGCTGTACGCGGTGGACGACGTCGCCAATGCCATCTTCCGTCGCGATCCGGCGACCGCGACGTGGCAGCCGCTCGCGCCGTGGACGTTCGACGCTCCGGTGTCGCTGGCGAGCGACGGCGGGCACGTGCTGTTCGTCGGCGAGGCCGGCGACAAGGCGATCCGATCGCTCGATCTCGCGACCGGCACGGTCCGCACGCTCGCGACGGGCTTCGTCGGCGACCCGATCGGGCTCGCCTACGACGGCGCGGGCACGCTGTACGTCGCCGAGCGCGAGACCTCCGTGCTGCGGACGGTCGACGTCGCGACCGGCACGCTCGCGTGGTTCGCCGGCCAGCCGGGCACCTCGGGGGGCCTCGACGGCGACGCGGCGACCGCGACGTTCGACGGTCCCGACGCGCTCGCGCTCGACGGCCACGGCTCGCTGTGGGTGTCCGACGGGCTGGGCGAGACCGTGCGTCGCATCGATCTCGTCTCGCGCGAGGTCACGACCGAGCTCGGCAGCTTCCGCGCCAGCGGCGCGCGCGACGCGGCCGGTACCGACGCGAGGTTCGACCTCGTCACCGGCCTCGCGTTCGCCGGAGAGCAGCTCTACCTCGCCGACTCCGGCAACGGCGAGCTGCGCCGCGCCGATCTCGCGACCCGGGCGGTCGAGACCTACGCCGGCAGCATCGCTCATCCCGGGACCGCCGACGGGGTGGCCGGCGACGCCCGGTTCTCGGCGCCGCGCGGGATGGCCGTGGCCGGCGACGGTGCGCTCTACGTCGCGGACTCGCAGAACGACGCGATCCGCCGAGTCGATCTCGCGACGGGCGCGGTCGCGACGGTGGAGGTCAGCGCGAACGGTCTGCCACGCGGCTTGTCGTACCCGATCGGAGTCGCGGCGACCGGCGACACGCTGTTCGTCGCCGAGGCGGCCGCGACGGACATCGTCACCATCGATCTCGCGACCCGGACGGCCACGCCGCTCGCGGCGGCGTTCACCCACCCACGCTGGCTCGCCTCCGATGGCGCGCAGCGGCTCGTCGTGTCCGACGTCGACGCCGGGACCGGTGCGCCGATCCTGCGCGTGATCGAGCTCGGTGGTGCCGGCACGGTCACGACGTTGCCAATCGACGTGACGCTCGCCGACATCGGCGGCCTCGCGTTCGCCGGCGACGACGTCCTCGTCGCCGATCCCGGGAGCGGCGTCGTGTGGAGGATCGCTCTCGCGACCGGTCGCGCCGAGCTCGTCGCGCACGTCGCCGGTGCCGGCGCGCTCGACGTCGACGCCTCGGGTACGCTCCATATCGCGGCCGCCGACGGCACCGTACGGGCGATCGTGCTGGCGACCGGTGCCACCACCACGCTCGCAGGCCGCAGCGGCCAGCTCGGCTGTGCGCCTGGCCCGTTGCCTGGCGGCTTGAACGTTCCGGCCGGCCTCGCCGGCGGACCGGGCGGCGCGCTCTACATCAGCGACGCCGCCGAGAACGCGATCCTCGTCGTGCGCTGAGCGTCACACGATCGCGACGACGTACGTGCTGCCGCCGACGATCTTGGCGCCGGCGCGCTGCAGGATGTCGAGCCGGTGGCGATCGCCGTGCTTGGCTCCAGCCGGCGCGTGGATCGTCACCGCCGCCGTGATGACCCCGCGCGGCGGGATCGTGACTCCCTTCACCGCGACGTGCTTCGCCCCCGCGGCCGCCACGAACGACCGCGTGCGGTCGAGCTTCGACAGCTTGCGCAGCTTCCACTTCTTCGCATCCGCTCGCTCGTGCTCGGCCTCCTCGCGCGCGAGCCAGTCACCCGCATCCTCGACGAGCTCTCCGAGGCGATGCAGCCACGCACCGAAGCCGGCGCGCAGCCGCTCCTCGAGCGCGCCGTGCTGGACGACCCGCAGGCCGTCGAGTGCTGGCTCGTGACGACCGAGCTTCGGGAGCATCATCGTCAGGTCGCCATGAAAGTGGGTGCGGTCGAACACGAGGTCCGCGACGATCTCCTTGGGGCCTGGATTGTGGAAATCGATGACGAGCGTTTGCGGGCCGGGGCTTCCGCCCGGATCACCCGCTGGCTCGGTGCCCGGGCGCGCACCGAGCGCGACCAGGTGCGTGTTGCGATGTGCGATGTGGCGATCGACGAGCACCGCGTGGTCGAGGTTGGTGTCGGTCGCCGTGATCGGATCGATCGCGGCGGTCACGAACGCGGCGAGGCACACGTGCTCGTGCCCGGCGGGCAGACCGAGCGTGCTGAAGTCGAGCTGGTACTCGACCACCTGCGGCGTGCGCACGTCGAGATCGCCGGGCAGCGTGCGATACGGCGTCGTCGGATCGACGAAGTGCCAGCCCGAGGAGCCGAGCCAGCCCGTCGTGCCCGCGTTGATCTGCGCGGCGTACCCCGAGGGCAACGCGGGCAAGCCGGCAGAGGCGTCCGCGACGAGCAGCCACACGCGCACCTGCGCCGCCGGCACCGCGTTGAGACTGCGATTGTGGACCTCGACGAAGATCCGATCGAGGCCGCTGACGTCGGCCGTCTCGACGCGGACCGACGAGTCGACGTAGTCCCCGATGTTCGTCGCGAAGTCGAGGTAGCTCACCGGCGACCCCAGTGCGGGCAGCCCGGTCAGCGAGGAGCGCCGCACTTTGATGTCGGCGCTCATCCAGTGATAGAGCACGTAGGGCGTGGTCGCGTCGTAGTGCGTCGGATCGGCGTGGTTCTCGACCCACGCTCCGCGCGAGCCACCGAACATGCGCGCGGTATCGTTGTAGTTGACCCGCAGGTAGAGCTCGGTATCGAGCCCGGTCGTCGCGTCGAGCGAGATCTCCCACACGCTGCGGCCGTGAGTCGCCGCGCGCAGCAGGCGCGAGCTGGCGTGGATCGCGAGGTCGGTGATCGCCGCTTCGGGCAAGCCCTGCGAGAACAGCGACCACGACCAGGCACTGCCGCTCTTGACGCCCTTGAAGCAGCCGACATCGGTGCCGACATAGACGTTCGCCGGGTTCGCGGGATCCACGACGACCGCGTGACTCGGGATGTCGACGACGGTCTGCGGCATGGCGACCGACCACGTCGAGCCGTTGTAGTAGTAGACGTGTGCGGTCCCGCCGCCGCCGAGCGTCACGTAGATCGTGCCGCTCGTGGCGTTCTCGACGGCGATCGCGGTGATCGGACGCGACACGGGGAGCGGCGGCAGCACCGTACGCGACCAGGTCGGGCCGGTCTGGTCGTAGCGCCAGATCGTGCTGCTCGTCGCCGCGAAGATCGTGGCCGGCGACGCGAACGTGATCGCCCTCACCGAGCCGCCGCCGATGACGTCCTGCGCGAGGTCCGGTGTGGCCGGCACGTACGGGTTCGTGCCCGTCGGCAGCGTCACCCACGTCGCGCCCCAGTCGGCGGTCAGCCACAGCCGGTTCGTGCCGAAGGCAGCGAGCCGGCTTCCGCCCGCTGCCAGCGGTGCGACGAACCCGGCGCTGCCGTTCTCGGTCGCCGCCGCGGTCGTCTGCGCCGTCGTCGTCGACGTCACCGGCGGGAAGTTGAGACCGGTCCACACGGCACGGCCCGCGCTGTCGAGGCTCGACGTCGCGTCGAGAGACGCGTGCACGTACTGGCGGATCACCCGGTACGGATCGGTCGGGTCGCAGGCGTTGCCGCCTCCATCGCCGCCGGCGCTGTCGACCGCTGCCTGCTCGCCGAGCAGCCGCGGTGTGCCGTTGTCCTGCGCGCCCGCGTAGACCACCGAGTCGGTGTCCGCGCGGTGAGCGAGGTAGGAGAACTCGGTCGTCGCGAGCCCGAGGTTGCGCGACGAGAACGTGCCTGCCCCGCCGCTGCCGGTGGACAGGTACAGACCACCATCGCTGCCGCACCACACGATCGTCGGATCGTGGCCGGTGCCCGACGAATCGAGCGCGTAGCTCAGCGTGTGCACGTCCGAGTGGACGCCGGCGCCCACCCACGTCGGGTCCGTCCACGGAGTCGACGTGTTCGCCGCGTTGAACGGGAACACCCACGCACCGGCGCTGCCGGTCAGCGTGCCCTTGAACAGCGCGAGCTGATCGCCGCCGACGATGATCGTGTTCGAGCTCGTCGGATCGACGACGATCGCGATGTCGTACCATCCCTGATTGCCGCGAAACAGCGCCGACGCCGGCAGCCCGGTGACCACCGAGAACGTTCCGGAATCGAGGCGGTTCAGGGTGCCGTCGCCGCGCAGCGCGTAGACGACCGTCGGATCGCTGTCGCCGACGGCGAGCTGGGTGCGACCGGTGCCCGACAGCCCCGGCACGACGGTCCACGTCGCGCCATCGGGGCTGCTGTACACGCGATCGCCGTAGAACGCGGCGTAGTAGCGCTTCGTCGCGCCCGACCCGGCGACGATCAATGACGAGACCTGGCCGCTCGAGCTCGTGAATGCCGAGCTCGTGACCTGCGTCCACGTCGCCATGCTGCCCGACGTCGGCCGCCGGTAGATGCCGGCCGTGGTGGCGGCGAGCACGGTCGCCGGCACGTCGGGATCGATCGTGATCGCGTAGATGCCACGGCCCGCGAGGTTCGTCGCCTCGAGCGACCACGAGCCGGCGACGAGGTGGCGAATGCCGATGCCGAAGTACGCATCGTAGTTGCCGTTCGCCTCTCCCGTACCGACGTAGACCTCGTCGCTGATCGCGCTGGTGCCGAAGCGGACCGCGATCGCACCGACCGACAGCGAGTCGGCCTCCGCGGCACCGCCGCTCAGCGAGGGTGACACGATGTAGTCGTCGAGCGGGCTCCAGCTCGCGCCGCCATCGGGCGAGTACCACACGCCGCCGTTCGCGGCGCCGGCGTACACGCGCGTGCCGCCCGGTCCGGCGGCGATCGCGTTGACACGGCCGCTCTCTCCGTTGCCGAATGCCGAGATCACCGACGGTCCGATCGGCGTCCAGTTGACGGTGCCCGGACCGCCCGGTGTTCCCGCCGGCTCGGTGCCGCCCGCCATCATCTTGTGCCGCGTGCGCGACGCGTCGAGCAGGTGCCTCAGCGGCCGTCCCTCGGCGTCGCGGCGCGTCGCATAGAACCATTCGAAGCGCGCGCGCGGATCGTCATCCTCACCGCCATCGCGCTCGTTGAGCGGGCGCCGCTTGTCCTTGCCGTGCCAGCGCGCCGCGATCGCATCACCATCCTGCTCCGTCCTCTTCATCGCACCCTCCTTGTCGGATCCAGAGGGACCTCACACGAGCCCCCTTGCACCGGCCGACAGCACACACCGCGGAGCTCGCACTCACAACGCAGCGACTGCAGCGTTATGCCGCACTCCCGCGCGTCTTGCGCGCTCGGCGCCATCGCCCCGGTGATCTGGCGAGGCCCGCGACGTGCAAGACGCGGCGGCATGACCCCACGCATCGGTTTCATCGGCCAGGGCTGGATCGGCAAGCAGTACGCGGACGACTTCGAGCGCCGCGGCTACACCGTCGTGCGCTACGCGAACGAGGAGCCGTACGCGCGCAACGCCGCCGCGATCGCGAGCTGCGACATCGTGTTCGTCGCGGTGCCGACGCCGACGACGCCGAGCGGCTTCGACGCGAGCATCGTGCGCGAGGTGCTCGGCCTCGTCGGCCCGGGCAAGACCGCGGTCGTCAAGTCGACGCTGCTGCCGGGCACGACGGAGTCGTTGCAGGCGCAGTACCCGAAGCTCGCGGTGCTGCACTCGCCGGAGTTCCTGTCGGTCGCGACCGCGAAGCACGACGCCGAGCACCCGACGCGCAACATCGTCGGCATCCCCGACGACACGCCCGAGATGCACGCGCGCGCCGCGGCGGTGCTCGCGGTGCTGCCCGCGGCGCCCTACTCGCTCGTGTGCACGTCGCGCGAGGCCGAATTCATCAAGTACGGCCGCAACTGCCTCGGCTTCGTGCGCGTCGTGTTCGTCAACCTCATGTACGACCTCGCGCGCGCGCTGGGCGTCGACTGGGAGCCGATCCGCGCGGCGATGGCCGCCGATCCCGACTGCGGGCCGACGTACATCAGCCCGATCCACAAGTCCGGGCGCGGCGCCGGCGGTGCGTGCTTCATCAAGGACTTCGAGGCGCTGTCGCGGCTCTATCGCGAGCTCGTCCGCGACGCCCGGGGCGAGGCGATCTTCGATGCGATGACGGACAAGAACATCGAGCTGCTCGTCGGCAGCGGCAAGGATCTCGACCTGCTGCGCGGCGTGCACGGCAAGCGTACTATCGACGAATGGTCCGCTCGGCCGCCCTCGTCCTCGCGCTAGCGCTCGGCTGCAG
>JBLMXA010000044.1:0-7033 GCA_050257515.1 Acidobacteriota bacterium
GCGATCGGCGTCGTAGCGGTCGTAGCGCACGCCGACGAAGCCGTGCCGCGAGACGTGCTGGATCGCGCCGACCATGACGCCGAGCTCGCGCAGGTCGCGCGCATTCGCGACCGGATCGGCGTAGTAGAGCCCGCGATCGAGGTTCGTCGCGATCGCGCCCTCGAAGAACGCGTGGCCCGCACCGGCCCACTGCAGGCACCAGTCGACCCTCGCGTCCGCACCGAGGGCCGCGTGATGGAACTTCTGCGACGGCTCGCCCGGCGTGCCGGGCACGTCCTGCAGCTCGGTCGGCTGCACGATGCCGTCCATGTTCTCGTCGACCCACACGATGTGATCCTTCGTCGGCGGCACGCCGGGATGCAGGTCGTTGCCGGACAGCGCCGACACGCCAAATTCGAGGTGCGGCCGCCCCCACTCGTGCGGCAGCGCGAGCTCGCCGCCGACGCGCGCCATGAAGTCGTAGCTCGAGGACGGATCCTTGCCCTTCCACTGCGCGTCGCGCGTCGGCGCGCCGTTCATCGCGGCGATCGACCAGCGCAGCAGGCCGTAGCCGCCCTTCGCGAGCGCGCCGCCATCGCGATCGCCGGGGAAGAACGCACGCAAGAACGCCGGCTGCTCCATGAAGTCGCGGTAGCGCGGGTTCGTCGGCGTCGCATAGCCGAACGGGATGTCGAAGATCCCGGCCTGCAACACCAGCAGCTCGCCGAGCGGCCTCCAGCCGAGGTGCACCTCGTTGATCGAAGCGTTCGGGGCGCCGCCGAACGTGCTGATGTTGAGCTCGATCAGCGCGCGGACGTCGTCCTTGGTCGCGATCGCGCGGAACAACCCGCGGCGCACCGTGATCGTCTCGGTGTTGAGTGGATCGCCGCTCGGCGCGAGCTCGTCCTGCGACGCCTCGGCCCACGGCACGCCGTCGACCTGCAAGAAGCCGTCGGCGTCGACCTGCCAGCCGAGTCGCGACACCAGCGGCCGCAGCGGCTCGGCCGCGGCGGTGCTGGCGAGCGCGAGCATCACGGCAAGGGAGGCAGCGAGCCGTCGGAGCCTTCGAGCGGCGGGTGCGTGTTCTTGTAGATCTTCTGCGCCCCGGTACACGCGTTGATGATCTCGTAGTGGCTTTGCGGGTTCGTGAAGCACGACGCGTCGATCCCGCCGTCGACCGGTGCGTCTTCCACCCCCGCGTCCTTGTGCGAGGCGCCATTGTTACCGCAGCCGGTGCCGAGCACGAGCGAGACGGCGAGCAAAATCGCGGCGCGCATTCTAGAACTCCTCGCAGTAGCCGGCGCGGCACACGCCGATCGAGCATGGGGTCTGGGCATCGCACGTGTCGCACGGCGAGATGTCGACGTCGGAGAGGTACTTGCACGTGCAGCTGATGCTCGGCTTGTACAGCCGCAGCGGGCCGCCGTCGAAGTCGCGCTGCACGCGCATCGCGCAATCGGGCACGAGGCCGACGCGCGCGACGATCGTCGTCGGGTCGAAGTTCGGCGGGTTGGCCACCGCGTGGCCCGAGATCAGATCGATCACGAACTTCGCGTCGGCGCTGACCGCGTTGCCGGCGCCGTCGGTGTTGTACATCCACACCGTCGGCGCCCACACGGTGTAGTGGCCGTCGCGCACGTTCTGCTTGTCGAACGACGTCGACGTCGAGTCGGCGAAGTACGCCGCGTACTGGTCCTTGGCACGGAACGCGAGCTCGGTGAGGAACGAGCGGTCCGCGTCGTAGACCTCGGCGCCGAGGATGCCGATCGCGGCCTCGGGGTTGCTCGCGTTCTGCAGGTGGCTGACGACGTCGCTCGACGCGGCGAACATCGTGCCCTTCCACTTGTTCGCCGGGACGCCGATGTTGGCCGCCCATGTCAGCAGCGTGCTCTTCGTGATCGTGCGGATGAACATCTCGGTCTCGTCGATCCACGGCTGGACCATGCCGAGCATGCCGAAGCCGAACACGAAGTAAGCCTCCTCGTACGTCAGCGCGGTCTGGCTCGACGCCTTCGGCACCGCCATCACGTAGGCTTGCGTCGGCCCGTTGATCAGGGTGACCGTCGCCGGCGGCGCCTCGGTGGTGCACGACGACACGAACGTCGCCGAGTTGCCGATGTCGGGCAGCGTGCCTGCGGTCGCGGTGCACGGGCACTCGGCGTTGCTCGGCAGCCAGCCGGGATCCTCGGCCATCGACGGGATGTAGAGCGTCTTCGTCGTCGAGCCCCACGGCGCGCTGTGGTGGTAGAAGTTGTCGGTGTTCGAGCACGACCCGGACAGAAAGAACACGAGCGTCATCTCGTGGCCGGTGTTGTCGCGCAGCGCGCGGCCCAGCCGCTTCAGCAGGTTTTGCTGGGTGTCGCCGGCCTGGATGTAGATCGGGTTCGGAAGCGACGCGCACATCGGCGGGGTCGCCGGACATACGGGCTCCGCGGCGCTCGCCGGCGCGGCCGCAGCCGCGATCGCCCCCAGGATGAACAGTCCACGCATTTGTCGGGTCCCTCTCAGCAAACGTGGTGCCGTCTGCCGTGAAGCCTCACGATGTAACAGCGACTCTGCGGCGTGGTTACACACGCGTAACGCATCCCCCGGCGCGCGTTACACCGTCGAGACATGTGACAGCGACATGACACGCGCGGTGGGAGTCGCGCCTCCGCTTCGCCGATCGATCCCCAGCTGACATCCACGCCCGCGTTGTGGAGGATGGAAGCATGCGCCTCGCTGGTCTCGTGCTGGTGATCGTGACCGTCTCGTGCACGTCGAGCGGCAAGCGGGCCGCGCCCGACGCCGCGCCCGCGCTGACCGGCGACGCGCCGCACTCGGACTCGGCCACCGCCGACAGCTCGCAGCCGGCGGCCGACGGGCCGGGTAGCGGCGGGATGGTGTGCAGCGGCCAGCTCTACGACGCGTGCAACCCGGCGAGCAGCAACTGCGCGTCCGGCACGTGCCACCTGTTCGGCAACCGCGGCTACGCGGTGTGCACGCAGGCGTGCAGCAGCGCCACGCCGTGCCCCGATCAGAACGGCGCGACCGTCACGTGCAACGGCATGGGGATCTGCGTGCCGGCCAGCCCGAACCCGGGCTGCACGGCGCCGTAGGCTACTTCGCGAGCGCGGCGAGCGCGGCCGCGGCCTCGATGCGCACGACGCCGCTCGGATCGGCGAGCGCGGCGACGAGCCCCGGCGTGATCTTCTTCGCGTCCGCGTGGGCGCGCGCGGCCTCGGCGCGCTGCTCGGGCGTGCGCTGCGCGTCGCGGACGAGGCGGTCGAGCGCGGCCACGCCACGGTCGTCGCCGAGCGCGGCGAGCTCGCCGGCCGCGGCGGTCGCGCGATCGGTGGCGAGCGCGGCGGCGAACACCGCCCGCGCACGTTCGCGGTCGCCGGCGCGGACGAGCGCGCGCGCCGCGGCGAGCCTCACGCCGACGTCGGGATCCGCCGCGAGCTTCTGCGCGACCGGCAGCGCGCCGGCCTTGCCGAGCGCCTGGACGACCAGGTTCGCGGCGCCCGCGCGCGTCGTCCACTCGGCGGCGGTGACCGCGCGGTCGAGCGCCTGCTGCGTCAGCTCGGGTCGCGGCGGCACGAGCGCGAGCGCGGCCTGGGCAGCGACGAGCGGATCGGCATCGCCGGTCGCGGCGACCAGCGCCTCGGTGTCGCGCGCGGTGGCGAGCAGCTCGATTCCGGCGAGCCGCACCGCGAGCGCCTTGTCGGCGAGCGCCTTCTTGCCGAGCTCGGCGAGGTTGCCGATGCCGATGCGCGCGAGCGCGCCGGCGGCGGCCGCGCGCACGTTCTCGTCGCGATCGCGCAGCCGCTTCGTCAGCAGCGCGACCGCATCGCGATCCTTCGCGACGCCGAGCCAGCGCAGCGCGGTCGCGCGCACGCGCGCGTCGGGATCGTCGCCCGACTTCTCGAGCTCGCCGACCGCGAGCTCGAGGTGATGCCGGCCTTGCTCCTTCTTCGCGATGCCGTCGAGCGCGATCCGCCGCGCCTCGGGGTTGTCGCTGCGCAGCATCTGGTCCGCGACCTCGGGCGCCTGCGGATGATCGAACAGGATCGCGACCGCGGCCGCCGCGGCGACGCGATCGTCCTCGTCGCCGATCCGCTCGGTCACCGGCTGCTCGAGCGCCAGGATGCGCAGGTCGGCGACCGTCTCGATCGCGGAGATCTTGAGCCGCGCCGATGGCGACGCGAGCGCCTGCTCGATCGTGGCGTTCGCGAGGTCGCGCAGCAGCGGCTTGTCGTCGTCGCCTCGCCTGGCGACGTACTGCTGGTACGCCTTCGCGACCCCGTTCGCATCGCCGAGCGCGAGCGCCGATCGCACGCGCATCCCCCACAGCGCGTCATCGTCGGGGTGCTCCACGAGCCCCTCGTCCGCGGCGCGCGCCGCGCCGGCGTAGTCGCCGGATTCGTAGAGGGTGATCGAGTGCTTTGCACGATTGGCGCAAGCGCAGGCCAGCAGCACAAACAATATTGGGAGTCTCGGCATGCTCATCTGATGGACACTCGCTGTTACAACGTGTTTCGTGACAACCCCGCGAACATTCGTGTTATAGCGCGCGCAGTTACGGAGGGAGCCCCATGAAGATCTTCGCCTGCGCGCTGATTGCCGTCGTCGCGAGTTGCGGAACCAACGACCCTACTAGTGACCCGAACCTGCTCCCAGGTTTCAAGCCCGGACCTGCCCCGGCGAATGGCATGCAGATCATCATGCCGGCGATCAGGGGGCTCGAGCCCGGCACGAGCGAAGAGCTCTGCTCGGTCACGAACATCCAGGTCACCGACAAGATCGACGTCAAGAAGCTCTCCGTCGTGCAGGGAACCGCCGGGCATCACGCGGCGCTGTACTTCACGATGATCCCGAGCACGGAAGACGCTCATATTTGCACCGACGCCGACATGGTGAACTATCGCTTCGTCGGCGCTGCGACGACCGAGATGGACAACGAGACGCCTTCGGGGATCGCGTTCGAGATCCCGGCCGGCGCGTACCTCGCGGTGCAGCAGCACTTCATCAACGCGGCGGATAATGCGGTCGACACCCAGACCGCGATCAACCTCTACTACACGGATCCGGGCGCGCAGTTCACGCCGAGCCATGGCCTCGCGTTCCTCAACACCACGCTCGATCTCAAGCCGGGCGTCAACGCGCTCGACGTCCACTGCACGATGCAGAACGACGTCAAGATGTGGGCGACCGGGCCCCACATGCACAAGTACGGTACGTCGTTCACCGGCACGTGGACGCATAACGGCGTCGCGACGTCGATCTCGAGCGAGGCGACGTGGGAGGCTCCCTGGGAGTTCGAGCTGCCGCTGACGACCTACGACACGGCCAGCCCGCTCGAGTTCTTCAAGGGCGACACGGTCGACGTGCACTGCGAGTGGAACAACACGAGCGCCACCGACCTCCACTTCGGCGACGAGATGTGCGTGCTGTTCGGCATGACCATCGACGACACCGGCCTCGGCAGCGTGGCGTGCGACGACGGCAGCTGGATCGCGTTCTGATCAGATCGCGCTGATCAGGCGGTCGTCACATCGGCGTGCCGCCGCAGGCCGCCGTCACGCAGCCTTTCGGGCCACTGCCGCCGTTGCTGTCGCAGTACGCATCACTTCCGCAGTCGGCGTCACTGCCGCACGATCCCGTGCAGAACGGGGTCGCGGTGGAGTCGTAGTCGATCGTGCAGAACAAGAACGGCGACGGGTTGCTCGAGCACTCGCCGCCAGCCTTCGTGCAGTACTTGCCGACGCCGAGGTTATTTCCGACGTAGCAAGGCTGACCGCACGCCGACCCACCCATGCAACCCGCCGAGTCCTCGTACACCTTCGCGTCCGGCTTCGAGGAGCTGCTGCTGCCGCACGCGGCGAGCAGCAGCAGGGCAAACAGAGTCCGGTTCATGCGCGAGTGGGGGTAACACAGTTGATGAGGGGCGCGTGTTACACCTCCTAACAACGAGGTGATCCGCGGTTTTCTCTTCGACTTCGACGGCACGCTCGTCGATTCCGAGCGCGAGAGCGCCGAGGCGATGGCGCGCGTGCTCGAGCGCGAGCACGGGATCGCGATCGAGCCGTACGACCGCGACTTCGTGATCGGTCGCTCGTGGATGGCGATCTACGACAACCTGAAGACGCGGTACCCGCAGCTTCAGTGGACGCGCGACGAGCTGATCGCGCGCACCGCCGCGATGCGCGAGCACGTGATCGCGGAGCTGGGCGTCACGATCCTGCCCGGCGCGCGCGCGACGCTCGCGTGGACGCGGACGCGCGGGCCGCGCGCGGTGGTCACCGGCAGCTCGCGCGCCGAGGTCCACCAGCTGATCCCGCTGCTCGGCCCCGACGCGGTGTTCGACGCGGTCGTCGCGTCGGAGGACGTGCCGCGCAGCAAGCCCTACCCGGATGGCTACGTGGCGGCGATGTCGGCGATCGGCCTGCCGCCCGAGGCCTGCCTGGTCGTCGAGGACTCGGTCAACGGCATCGCGGCGGGCAGGGCGGCGGGCTGCCTGGTCGTCGCGGTGCGGGCTGGCAACTTCGGCGGGTGGGACCAGTCGCACGCCCACCACGTGATCGACACGCTCGACGAGCTGACCCCCTCGCTGGTCGATCAGCTGGCGCGGGATTATGGTTTCGGCATGGGATCGGGGATGCGATGAAGCTGCCGGCCGAGGTCACGATCTACGAGGTCGGGCCCCGCGATGGCCTGCAGAACGAGGCGCGCAACGTGCCGACGGCGGACAAGATCCGCTTCATCGACGCGCTCGTCGCCTCGGGCATCAAGGCGATCGAGATCACGAGCTTCGTGTCGCCGAAGTGGATCCCGCAGCTCGCCGATAATGCCGAGGTCGCGCGCGGCGTCGCGCGCCCGCCGGGCGTGCGGATGAGCGCGCTCGTGCCGAACCGCCGCGGGCTCGACACCGCGATCGCCGCCGGCATGCGCGAGATCGCGGTGTTCATGTCGGTGTCGGAGACGCACAACAAGAAGAACGTCAACAAGACGGTCGCCGAGACGCTCGACGCGTTTCGCGAGGTCGTGCCGGTCGCGCTCGCGAACCACATGCAGG
>JBLMXA010000045.1:0-2673 GCA_050257515.1 Acidobacteriota bacterium
CTTCTCGAGCTGCTGCTGCGCCTCGAGCATGTGGACCGGGATGCGCACCGCGCGCGCCTTGTCGGCGAGCGCGCGGCCGATCGCGTGGCGGATCCACCAGCACGCGTACGTCGAGAACCGCAGGCCGCGACGATAGTCGAAGCGCGACACCGCGTGCATGAGCCCGAGGTTGCCCTCCTGGATCAGATCCGCGAGCGGCATGCCGCCGCGATCGTAGCGGCGCGCCATCGTCACGACGAGACGCAGGTTCGCGCGCACGAACTCGTCGCGCAGGTTCGCGGCGTCGCGGTAGGCCTGGCGCAGCTCGTCGAGATACGCCTGCGCGTCCTTCGAGCCGTGCTCGATCCACCACGTCGGCGCCGCCACCTCGCGCTCGAGCTCGCGCACGACCGCATCGATGTGCACGCGATCGAGATCGAGCGCGCGCAGCTGCTGAGCGACCTCGCGCCCGGCGGAGGCGAGCTTCTTGACGAGCTTTGTGTCCTTGGTCGCGCGCTTGGACTTCAGCATCTCGTCGGCGACCTTCTGCAGCTTGGGGAACTTCTGCGGCTGCTCGAGGTTCGGCTCGACGAGCGAGAGCAGCGGACGCACGACGTCCGGACGCGCGAACACGCGCTCCCACGTCATGATCTCGGTGTCCTCGATGCCCTGCGAGAGCTCGCGCTCGTCCTCGGGCGTCAGCAGCTCGTGCTCGGCGAGCTGACGGAAGTACGCCGCGAGGTGATCGTCTGCATCCGGCGTCCGGATCGGCTTCTGCGCCGCACGCACCGGCGCGACCTCGTCCGCGACGACCACCGGGATCGCCGGAACGACGTCCGGAGCGCGCGAGGGTGACACGGCGCTGGGTGCAGCCGCGCGATTCTGTCGCGAAGCTGTCCCGCGGTGAGCCCGCGCATGAGCCGCGCTCGAAGACGTCCGACGCGTGGGGCGCTGTCGGCGGCGAGCTGTGTGAGTGGTGGCCATGGCGGGTTTACTCCTGATTCTTGATGAGACGTCGTTTCGTTCCGAACCGTTGCAAAGCGAACGTGATTCCCTTCACGAGGGGGATACGAGCGAGGCTCGATCCCGCTTCTTTGCAGGTTGCGCACCGAACGCGGTGCAGCAACCCGCCTGTCCAGGGAGGCTCGCCTCGCCTCAGCTTTTCAGCTGGTTGGCGCGGCACGCCGGCTGGAACACAGAAACTGCGGCAATGGGCTTTTGCCACGCCGCGCAGTTTTGTCCAGCGGAAACGACCTGCGTGTCAGGAAGCGAGACAGCCAGTCGCCTGTCCGACAGTGGATCACGCCGTGGTCTTCTCGGCACTTGCGTCGGTTTCCGACGTACCGAGATGACGGAGCAGTCGATCGAGCAGCGCGGCCTGGTCGGGATGGATCACGCGCCGGGCCCGGGTGATCTCGATGAACTCGACCTTGTCGACTTCCCACGACGCGCACCGGGGCCTCGCCCCCTCGGGAGCCTTCGCGGCGTAGGCGTGGACGCGCTTCTTCGAGCGCGTGTAGTCGACGTGCCCGAGATCGACGAGCGGACCGGAGATGTCGAGCCCGGTCTCCTCGAGCGTCTCGCGTCGCGCGGCGGCCTCGAGCTCCTCGCCCGGGTCGGGCGCCCCTTTCGGGATCCCCCACGGCGCGCGCCGGTTGTAGTTGCCGGCCGGATGTACCAGCAGGACCTCGACCGTACCGTCCACGACCCGGTACAGGACCGTCCCCGAGGCGAGCTTGGACCGCGGATCCGGCATCCCTCTACGACCGTGCAAGACGCTCGCGGTCAACGCAAGCTCGATACGGGGATTTCGCACGCGCGTGCGGGCTAAACGAGTGTAACGTCGAGGGATGTCCAGCGATCAGCGCCAGGCGTGGTTCCAGCGAGTCGTCGAGTCCGGACTGCAGAACGAGATCTTCAACCCGGCTGACGTGCTCGCTCACGCGACCCCCGACGTGCTCGCGAATCACCTCCCGCCGGAGCTGCTGTCCAAGGTGCTGCAGAGCTCGCTCGCGGCCGGCGCGATGACCCCCGAGCGGGTGCTCGAGGTGGTCACCCCGGAGATGCTGTCGAAGCACCTCCCGCACGAGGTCCTGTGGTCGTGCATCGCGGCGGCGGCGGCGCGCGCGGGGGTGACCAACGTGGTGGTGTCGTGAACCTGAAGGCGTTCTTCGTCGACGCCCTCCAGAGCGCGCTCGAGCTCGGCATCGGGACGCCTGCCGACGTGCTCCGTCACGTGACGCCTGACGTGCTGTCGATCCACCTGCCGCGCCCGCTGTGGGCGCGCCTCCTCACCGCCTGCCTCGGCGCGCCGAAGGTCGACGCGCAGCTCGTCGTCGATACGATCGGTGTCGCCAACCTGTGCGAGCACGTGCCGTCCCAGATCATCTGGGCGTGCATCGCCGACATCGGCACGCGCTCGATCGGCAAGCACAGCGAGGAGATCGTGCCGGTCGCCGCGGCCAAGCCGGCGGCGCCGGGACGCGTACCGCTTGCGCCGCCGCCCCCGGAGGCCGCACCGATTGCGCCGGTGCGCGCCAGCGCGTCCGCGCCGAACCCCGGCCCGGCGATCCCGGCGCCCGCGAAGGAGCCGCTGGCCGATCTGATCAGCGAGCTCGAGCAGGAGACGCCGAGCGCGCCATCACCGGCTCGCCCGCGCACCGCGACGTCGCAGCGGTTCCGCCAGAGCGGCAC
>JBLMXA010000046.1:0-4461 GCA_050257515.1 Acidobacteriota bacterium
AGTTCGACCACAAGGACATCCTCTACGTGCGCATCGATCGCCGCCGCAAGCTCTACGCGACGGTGCTGCTCCGCGCCCTCGGTTACTCGACGGAAGAGCTGCTCAACTACTTCTACGACACCGAGACGATCCACTTCGAGCCGCAGAAGAAGTACAGCCGCCAGGTCAACTACGAGCTGCTCGTCGGCCAGCGCGCGACGCGCGACATCAAGCACCCCAAGACGAAGGAAGTCCTGGTCAAGAAGAACCGCAAGTTCACCAAGGGTGCGATCCGCAAGCTCCAGGAGTCGGGCGTCGACGTCTTGCCGATCGACATGGACGAGCTCGTCGGCAAGGTGTCGGCGAAGGACGTGATCGACGAGAGCACCGGCGAGGTGCTCCTGCAGTGCAACGAGGAGCTCAACGAGGCCAAGCTCGACGAGCTCCGCGATCGCGGCGTCGAGAAGGTCGAGGTGCTGTTCATCGACAACCTCAACGTCGGCCCGTACCTGCGCAACACGCTGCTCGCGGACAAGCTGCAGGGCCCCGACGAGGCGGTGATGGAGATCTACCGCCGCCTGCGCCCGGGCGACCAGCCCGCGCTCGATAGCGCGCAGACCTTGTTCCACAACCTGTTCTTCAACGCCGAGCGCTACGACCTGTCGCGCGTCGGCCGCCTCAAGCTCAACTACAAGTTCAAGATCGACGAGGCGATCGAGACCCAGATCCTGACGAAGCGCGACATCCTCGAGACGGTTCGCTACCTGATCGAGCTGCGCAACGGCCGCGGCGTGATCGACGACATCGATCACCTCGGCAACCGTCGCGTGCGCGCCGTCGGCGAGCTGATGGAGAACCAGTACCGCATCGGCCTCGTCCGCATGGAGCGCGCGATCAAGGAGCGCATGAGCATGTCTCAGGAGATCGAGACGCTCATGCCGCACGACCTGATCAACGCCAAGCCGGTGAGCGCGGTCGTCAAGGAGTACTTCGGCAGCTCGCAGCTGTCGCAGTTCATGGACCAGACGAACCCGCTCTCGGAGGTCACCCACAAGCGCCGGCTGTCGGCGCTCGGGCCCGGTGGTCTGACGCGCGAGCGCGCGGGCTTCGAGGTCCGCGACGTCCACCCGACGCACTACGGCCGCATCTGCCCGATCGAGACGCCGGAAGGTCCGAACATCGGCCTCATCGCGTCGCTGTCCACCTACGCCCGGGTCAACGAGTACGGCTTCATCGAGACGCCGTACCGCGCGGTCGAGGCCGGCAAGGTCGCCGAGGAGGTCAACTTCTACTCGGCGCTCCAGGAGGAGGGCCAGATCATCGCGCAGGCGAACGCCGAGGTGAAGAGCTCCAAGCTCGCCGGTGATCTCGTGTCGTGCCGCAAGGGCTCGGACGTCGTGATGACGAAGCCCGACGACGTGACGCTGATGGACGTGTCGCCGAACCAGCTGGTGTCGGTCGCCGCGTCGCTGATCCCGTTCCTCGAGCACGACGACGCGAACCGCGCGCTGATGGGCTCGAACATGCAGCGCCAGGCGGTGCCGCTGATCCGGACGACCTCCCCGCTGATCGGAACCGGCATGGAAGGCATCGTCGCGCGCGACTCCGGCGTGACGGTCGTCGCCAAGCGCGACGGTGTCGTCGACTGGGTCGACGCGAACCGCATCGTCGTCCGTCCGAGCAAGGTCGATCCGAAGGATCCGAACTCGGTCCGCCCCGACATCTACACGCTGGTGAAGTTCCAGCGCTCGAACCAGAACACGTGCATGAACCAGCGGCCGATCGTCCAGCCGGGCGATCGCGTGAAGGCCGGTGACGTGATCGCCGACGGTCCCGCGACCGAGACCGGCGAGCTGGCGCTCGGCCAGAACGTCGTCGTCGCGTTCATGCCGTGGGGCGGTTACAACTTCGAGGACTCGATCCTCATCAACGAGAAGCTCGTCAAGAACGACGTGTTCACCTCGATCCACATCGAGGAGTTCGAGTGCGTCGCGCGCGACACCAAGCTCGGCAAAGAGGAGATCACGCGCGACATCCCGAACGTCGGCGAGGAAGCGCTGAAGGATCTCGACGAGTCGGGCATCGTGCGCATCGGCGCCGAGGTCAAGGCCGGCGACATCCTCGTCGGCAAGATCACGCCGAAGGGCGAGACCCAGCTGTCCCCGGAAGAGAAGCTGCTCCGCGCGATCTTCGGCGAGCGCGCCGGTGACGTGCGCGACACCTCGCTGCGCGTGCCGCCCGGCGTGATCGGCGTCGTGATCGGTGCGCGCGTGTTCGCGCGCAAGGGCACCGAGAAGGACGAGCGCGCGCAGGCGATCGAGGACGCCGAGAAGGAGCTGCTGCTCCTCAACAAGCGCGACGAGGTGAAGGTCATCTCGGAGGCCTACTACAACAAGATGCGCGAGCTGCTCGTCGGCAAGACGACGGCGTCGCGCCTCGTCGACGACAAGGGCAAGGTCCTGCTGCCCAAGGGCGAGAAGATCACGGCCGAGATGCTCGCCGAGGTCCCGAACCGCTACTGGCACGAGATCCAGCTCGACAGCGGCGACGGCAAGATCGAGGAGCAGCTCGAGCAGCTCGCGGCCAAGCGCGAGGAGGACGTGTTCAACATCGAGCAGCAGTACTCGGAGAAGATCGCCAAGCTGACCAAGGGCGACGAGCTGCCGCCCGGCGTGATCAAGCTGGTCAAGGTCTACCTCGCGATCAAGCGCAAGCTGAGCGTCGGCGACAAGATGGCCGGCCGCCACGGCAACAAGGGCGTGGTGTCGCGCCTGCTGCCCGAGGAGGACATGCCGTACCTGGAGGACGGCACCCCGGTCGACATCGTGCTGAACCCGCTCGGCGTGCCGAGCCGCATGAACATCGGCCAGATCCTCGAGGTGCACCTCGGCTGGGCGGCGAAGTCGCTCGGTAACCAGATCGAGACGTACCTCGAGACCCACTGGTCGGCCGACGTGCTCAAGGAGAAGCTGAAGAAGCTGTTCCCCGATCACGCGCCGTTCATCGACAAGCTCAACCAGGAGGACGTCGGCCGCTTCGCGCGGACGCTGACCACCGGCATCCACCTCGCGACGCCGGTGTTCGACGGCGCGAACGAGCACGAGATCAAGAGCGCGCTCAAGATGGCCGGCCTGCCGGTCGGCGGTCAGGCTCGCCTGATCGATGGTAAGTCCGGCGAGCCGTTCGACAACATGGTGACCGTGGGCGTGATGTACATGCTCAAGCTCCACCACCTCGTCGACGACAAGATCCACGCTCGCTCGATCGGCCCGTACTCGCTCGTCACCCAGCAGCCGCTGGGTGGCAAGGCGCAGTTCGGCGGCCAGCGCCTCGGCGAGATGGAAGTGTGGGCGATGGAGGCCTACGGCGCGGCGTACGCGCTGCAGGAGTTTTTGACCGTGAAGTCCGATGACGTCCTCGGCCGTACCCGCATGTACGAGTCGATCGTCAAGGGCGAGCACGTGCTCGAGGCCGGCCTGCCGGAGTCGTTCAACGTGCTGCTCAAGGAGCTCCAGGCGCTGTGCCTGGACGTCGAGCTCGTCGAAGATCCGACGATGCCGCGGCGGGCTGAACAACAGCAACCCGGCATCCCCGCCGGCCTCGCCGCGCTCGCGCGCGAAGTGGCCGACAAGATGGGTAACGCAGGCTGATCGCTAAGGAGAACCAACCGTGAAAGACATCTTCAACTTCTTCGAGAAGCCCAAAGACCCGCGCTCGTTCTCCGCGATCCGCATCATGCTCGCCTCGCCGGAGAAGATCCGCGAGTGGAGCCACGGCGAGGTCAAGAAGCCCGAGACGATCAACTACCGCACGTTCAAGCCGGAGCGCGACGGACTGTTCTGCGCGAAGATCTTCGGACCGGTCAAGGACTACGAGTGCAACTGCGGCAAGTACAAGCGCATGAAGCACCGTGGCGTCGTGTGCGAGAAGTGCGGCGTCGAGGTGATCCAGGCCAAGGTGCGCCGCGAGCGCATGGGTCACATCTCGCTCGCCACGCCGGTCGCGCACATCTGGTTCTTGAAGAGCCTGCCGAGCCGCATCGGTAACCTGCTCGACATCCCGCTCAAGGATCTCGAGAAGGTCCTCTACTGCGAGAGCTACATCGTGATCGACCCGAAGAGCTCGGGCCTGTCGCGCTGCGAGCTCCTCACCGAGGAGCGCTACGGCAAGCTGCTCGAGGAGATGGGCTACGACGCGTTCGAGGCCGGCATGGGCGCCGAGGCGATCCTCGAGCTGCTCAAGCAGCTCGACATCGTCGGCCTCGCCGAGACGCTGCGCACCGAGATGCGCGAGATCAACTCCGAGGCAAAGCGCATGAAGATCGCGAAGCGCCTCAAGGTCGTCGAGGCGTTCCGCGAGAGCGGCAACAATCCCGACTGGATGATGCTGACGATCATCCCGGTGATCCCGCCCGACCTGCGCCCGCTCGTCCCGCTCGACGGCGGCCGGTTCGCGACGTCGGATCTCAACGATCTCTATCGC
>JBLMXA010000047.1:0-2873 GCA_050257515.1 Acidobacteriota bacterium
CGGGCGCACCAGGTCGAGCAGGGGCGCCAGCAACGCTGACACCAGGTCGGCGCCGGGGACGAAGATCGCGATGCGATCGCCGGTCTCGGGCGGCACGATCACCAGGCCGCGCGGCCACGGCTGCGCGTCGCGCAGCGCGGGCGGCTCGATCGTGAACGCGCGCCGCAGCGGCGACCCAGCTTGCGGCTCGATCGACGCGATGGCCGGCAGCGCCGGGAGCTCGGGCCTTGTCACCACGAGCGCGACGTTGGCCGCGAGCAGCGCGCACGCGGCGACCAGGACCGGACGGGAATCGGCCTGCGCGAGCATTCGTGCCGGGGAACCGGACGCGGCGCAGGCCTATTCCCGAGTCACCTACCGCCGAGTTGACATAAGACCGATTCTGCGACGCGACCGGTCTCGCAACCCACCGTCCCTCGTAGGCAATCCGGTCACGGCGCCGGCTGCGCCGGGCCGATCACGAGGAACGACGGATCGACGAGGTTCTCGTTCTCCGCGACGATCCGGTCCGGCGCGAGCGCGAGCTTCGCGACGCGCACCTCGTCGACGCGGCCCTCGAACAGGTTCACGTCCTGGCCGATCCTCGCGCTGGTGCCGGTCGACAGATCGCCGATCAGGGGCAACGCCGCCGCCTCGCGCTGCGAGCCATCCGCGTACGCGTAGAACATCTGGGCGCCGCGATCGACCACGGCGACGAGGTGCGCCCAGTGGCCGTACAGGCCGCCGTCGACCGCCGTGAAGCTCGCGCACGCGACCCGCCCGCCGTCGCTCACGCAGGCCGACCAGTTCGCGGTGCCGAGCTCCATGTCGTACCCGCTGTCCGTCGCGTTCGCGCCGCCCTTGTACCAGACCATGTCGAACGGCCCCTTGCTCGTCGTGACGAACACCCACGCGCTGTAGCTGAACGACGTGCTGCCGAAGTCGAGGCTGCCGTCGGACGGATCGCCGATGTTGATGGTGTCGTCGATGCCGTCGTACGACAGCGCGGGACCGGCGACGCCCTGCGCCGCGGCTGGAATCGTCGATCCCGCCGCCGTGCCGAGCAGGCTCGGCGCCGCGCTCGACAGGAAGCGGCCGCTCGCGGGGTCACCGGCGAAGTGCCACACCGCCGCGTAGTCGCTCCACACGCCGCTGGCGTTGCGGTCTCCCGCCGAGGGCCCGCCGTAGTACAGGTACGCGTCGGTCTCGCCCGCGGAGAGCACCGGCAGCCGCGTCCACGCGACGAGCGCGCCGGTCGCCGGGGCCCAGCTCTCGATCTCCATCGGCAGCGCGGTCACGCCATCGCCGGCGGTGATGTGCAGATCGCTCGCATCGGGTTGCGCGTTCGCGGCGAGATCCGGGTCGGCCGCGATCACGATCGCCGCCGGAAAGCCGGGGACGTCGCCGGTGAGCCCCGTCGGATGGAACGCGAGCGGCTTGCGCCACCCGCCGGATCCACCACCCGTCCCATCCTGAACGTCGAACCCGATGCGCCCGCACGCGCTCACCGCGGTCGCACAGCAGACCGCGACAGCCACCCGATGCATTCGCCCCAGGATACCACCCGGCTAGTGGAGCTGGGCCAGCAGCTCGCGCGCCGGCGCCAGGTCCTGCTCGGTCACCGCGCCCTTCTCGCCGATCGCGAGCGCACGCTCGAGCAGCGGCCTCGCGGCCTGCGGATGGTTCTGCGCGAGCTCCACGCGGGCGCGCGCGACCAGCGGCCGCCACAGCACCGGGTTGTCCTTGCCGCCGGCGGCCTCGAACCCGGCGATCGCGCGGTCCGCGAACGTCTGGGCGTCGGCCCACGCGTGATCCGCGAGCGCGACCTCGGCCCGCGACGTCAAGGTGGTCGGCAGCATCGCCGATTGCTGCTTCTCCTCGATCGCCTGCACCTCGATCAGCAGCGCCCGGGCGTCCGCGAGGCGGTTCGCGGCGACCAGCGTGTCCGCGTAGTCGGTCGCGATCTGCTGGTACATCGGGTTCTCGACGCCCGGGACGACCTTCGCGATCGCGACCGCCCGCTCCTGCGTCGCGACCGCCGCGGCCGTGTCGCCCGAGACGCGCAGCAGCTCGGCGTAGTCGTCGAGCGTCGCGATCAGAAACGGGCTCGCCTTGCCGTACTGGCGCTCGCGGATCGCGAGCGCGCGCTCGAGCGCCGGCTTCGCCTTCGCCAGCTCGCGGGTGTGCGTGTAGCACGCGCCGAGGTTCGTCAGCAGCGACGCGATGTCGGGGTGCTCCTTGCCGACGCTCGCCTCGCGCAGCGCGAGCGCGCGCTCGATGTGCGGAGCCGCCTTGCCGTACGCGCCGGCCTTCGCGAGCGTCGTGCCGAGCGTCGACTCGTTCTCGTACAGCATCGGGCTGTCCTTGCCGAGCTCGGCCTCGGCCATCGCGAGCGCCTTCTCCTGCGCGGCGACGCCCGCGTTGAGATCGCCCGCCTCCATCGCGATCAGGCCGTCGAGCTCGAGCCGCGTGCGCTCGAAGTCGCGGTCGACCCCGCCGCGCTTCGCCGCGGCCTGGGCGAGCCCGAGCCAGATCTTCGCCTCGCCCGGCTTGCCGCGCGACACCGCCAGGATCGCCGCCGAGTGCGCCGCGTTCGCCGCCTCGTCGCCGTGATCGCTGCGGATCGCGGTGTACACGGCCTCGCCGTACTCCTGCGCGGCCTCGTCGGTGTTGCCGGTCGCGAGCAGCGCCGAGCCGCGGATCCAGTGCGCCTCGGCGACGAACGGCTCGTAGCCGACCTCGCGCGCGGTCGTGATGCACTTCTGCGCGGCGACCAGCGACGGCAGGTACTTGCCCGCGAGCATCTCGACGCGCGCCTCGACCAGCTGCTTGCGGACCTCGTCGATGCGCGCGCGCTGCTCGGGCGGCGGCACGTACGGCTCGTGGAGGGCGGC
>JBLMXA010000048.1:0-5151 GCA_050257515.1 Acidobacteriota bacterium
CGTCGACACCACGCCGACGACGAGCAGCAGGCGCATGTAGCGGCGCGACTCGCGCGACAGCGCCTCGGCGCGCCTGCGGCGGACGGGCGGCTCGGCGATCGCGTCGCGCGGGGTCAGCGCGATCGCGGCGACGAGCGCGAGCGCGAACGCGATCGCGCCGGCCGCGACGAGGTAGTGTGCGTCGAGGTAGCGGCCGAGCGTCGCCGCGATCGCCGAGCCGACCATCGCGCCGAGCACGCCGCCCGCGCCGATCGCGCCGAACATCCGCTTGGCCTCGCCGATCTGCATCGCGCGATCGATCGCGGTCCAGAAGCTCGGGACGACGAGCGTCGCGACGAACCCGGTCCACATGTAGAGCACGAACACGAACGTGGTCGACGTCTGGATGACCGCCGCGAGCGCGGTCGTGCCCGCGAGCGCGAGCACGAGGAACGCGATCAGCACGCGCCTGGGCTCGCGCATGCGTCCGAACCGCCGCACGGCCGCGACGGCGAGCAGCGCGCATGCGGCCATCGCCATGTAGGCGACCGCGAGCAGCTGCGGCCCGAGCTTGGCGAGGAACAGCGCGTCGCGTGCGGTCTCGAGCAGCGAGTGCGCGACGAGGATCGCGAACAGCACGACCGCCGGCGCGAGCTCGGGCGGCGCCGCGGCGCGGCGGGTCATGGCCGCCAGATCCCGATCACGCGAGGCTGGCCGGTCGCGCGATCGCGCGCGAGGTGAACGAACGTGTCGCCCTGGAAGCCGGGGCGCGAGGTCGACACGCGAGCGATCGTGTAGCCATCACCCCACGCCGGCAGCGGCAGGGCCGCGGTGCACGCGTGCCCACGCGCGTCGGGCCGCGTCTCGAGGCGCGCGAGCGGATGCTCGCCTGCATCGAACGTCGTGATCGTGTAGCGGGTGTCGGCGGGCTTCGGGCCGAGGTCGTAGACGAGCATCAGATCGTCGAAGCACAGCCGGCCGTGGTCGACCGCGAACCGGTCGAGCGGGTTCGTGCGCGAGAACCAGTACGCGCCGGTCGCGCGCTGGCGGGCGACCAGCGTGTCGACGAGGTAGTCGGTCGCCCGCGGGTCGGAGAGCCGGCCGGTCTCGACGATCGCGCGGATCTGCTCGCGCGTGAACCGCATCAGGATCTTCGTGCCCCAGAACTTGTCGATGCGATCGGCGACGAGCAGCGGCACGTACGACGGGAAGTCGGGCTTCCAGTCGCCGGGATCGAAGCCGGCCGCGGTGTAGAGGCCGATGCCGCGGAGCTTCGGCTGCTCGCGACCCTCCCAGTCGCGCAGCATCGTGCCCGCGGTGACGAGCGAGCGCGTCATCTCGGCGAAGTCGATCACGTAGTCGTAGCCGTGGCGCGGGTTGCGGCCGGTCGTGTCCATCACGCCGAGGCTCTTGCCGAAATCGATCAGGTAGTGCTTGACGTAGTGGCGCCGCGGATCGCGCGGGTCCGCCGCCCACGTGTCGAGGAAGTTGCTCTCCTGGATGTCGACGTGGTCGAGCCACGCGAAGATCGGGTACGCGCCGCGCAGGTCGCGCCGCAGCTCGTGCGGGATGCGATCGTTCGGATCGTCGTCGCGCACGCCCTCGGCGGGGAAGCCGCCGATCGGCTTGCCATCGAGCCAGCGCGAGGCCATGCCGCGGATCTCGCCGTCGCCGTCGATGTCGATCTGCGCGAACCGCTTGTCGAGCTCGTGGCTGTCGAGCTTGCCGTCGTCGCCGTGGTCGTCCTTGATCCTCGCGTCGGGTGCGAGCACGAGGTCGTCGCGGCGGACCTTGACGACGAAGTCCTCGGTCGTGTTGTAGCCGCACGCCCACAACAGCTTGCCGACGATCACGTGCGTCGCGGTCTCCTGCTCGGGGAACCCGGCGGGATCGAACTTGAGCAGGAACTTGATCCCGCGCGCGTCCTTGAACACGAAGCCGATCTCGGTGCCTCCCGGCTTCGTGCTCGTGATCGTCCACGGCTTGTGCAGCTCGGGGCTGTCGATGCGCGCCGGGCCGGCGCGCAGCTCGTCGAGCGACAGGTCGCGCTGGCCGATCCGGTTCGTGAACCACGTCGAGTCGGGCACCTCGTCGAGCGCGTTGACGCCCTGCGCCCGCTGCGGCGGCGGCAGCTCCATCGCGCGCACGAGCCGGCGCTGGATCGTGCCGTCGTAATGGTAGAGGTGCTGGAAGAACGTGCGCCGCTCGGGCTGGTTCGGCACGTCGCGGCGGTCGTCGACCGCGGTGACCGCGGGCGCGTTCGCGTAGCGGACGCCGGGCACCGGGCGCGACGCGCCGCACGCGACGAGGGCGAGCAGCCAGGGGAATCTCTTCATCGCCGCCTCACGCGTTCGTCGATGTCGAACACCGGGTTGAACGCCAGGTTGAGGAAGATGCCGCCGTCGATCGAGGATGCGAGGCTCGCCTGCAGCACGAAGCTGCCGTTCGTGTGACCCTCGAGCGCGGCGCCGTAGCCCATGCGCAGGTGATCGAGCGACAGCGCGCCGAGCGAGTCGTAGACGCGGCCCGCATCGACGAACAGGCTCGCCGACACCTGCTGCGCGAGGTCCCACTGGTACTCGGCCGAGCCGAACGCCGCGACGCGATCGCGGAAGCGGTCGAGCTCGTAGCCGCGCAGGTAGGTCCAGCCGCCGAGCCGCGGCAGCTCGAGGAACGGCACCGCGTCGCGCGAGCCGGTGACGCCCTCGCCGTGGAGGCGCAGCGCGAGCACGCGCGGGCCCTCGGCGATCCGGATGAAGTGCTGGAGGTCGGCGCCGTAGCGCCAGAAGTCGCTGCCGCCCTCGAACATGCGCTCGTACCCCGCGAACGCGGCGGCGAGCGAGCCACTCGCGAAGATCGCGCGCGGCTCGAACGGGCTCGGGCTGTGGCGGTCGTCCCACCGCAGCTCGAGCTCGCTGTAGCCGTACTGGATGCCGCGCCAGCCGACGAGGCCCATCGTGTCGTACACGGTGTCGGTCGACACGCCGCTGTCGCTCGCGCCGAACGACACCTGGCTGACCGCCGCAGCGGCTCGCAGGTGCAGATCGCTCACCAGCCGCGTGTCGCCGGCAAGCGCGAGGCGCTCGCGCTGCTGGCGATAGTGCGTGCCGTACGCGAGGTCGTCGACGCGCGCGTCGATCGGCATGTCCGGACGTCCGCCGAAATCGCCGTTGCCGATCCCGTAGAACGGATCCTGCGGGCGTTGCTCGTAGCCGGCATCGAGCTCGAGGTGGAAGCGCTTGCCGAGGCGATCGCCGCTGCGCAGCTCGAGCGAGTAGAGCTGACGGTAGATTCCCGTGCCGGTCGCCGCCGCGATCGCGAGGTGCTCGTGCTCGCCGAGCAGGTCGCGCGCGACGAACCGGCCGCCGGCGGTGATGCCGTTGACGCCATAGCCGCTCTCGTACGCGACGGTCGGGTAGAGGCCGATCGTGCGGTCGCGGTTGAAGAACACCCGGTACCACAGCTCGTCGAGCTGGTAACGATCGTAGAGCCACACGCCCGCGCGCACCGGCGTGAGGCCAGCGTCGACCACGAGCTTCGGCAGGAACAGCGCGTCGCGGCCGATCGTCCGCAGCGTGCTGTCGCCGTCATCGCCGGGGTCGGTACGCCCGCTCTCCTGCCCAGGCAGCGGCGCACCCTTGACGTCGGCGGCGGTCGGCTCGTGGCGCGGCGCTGGCGGCGCGGGCTCGGTCGTCGGCGCGGGCACCGTGGTCGTGGTGCTCGCGATCGGCTCGGCCACGGCCGGTGTCGCGACCGCGAGGGTCACGAGAAAGATCCGCGTCCGCATGGCGATCGGAGGAGCTGCAACGCGGGTGCCGCCCACGCTGCGGACGATCCCGCCATCGGTCGCGCACCGCCCGCGCGTCGCGAGGCCGGCACGCAAGCGCTGCGCGCGTCACGTCGGGCTCAGCACCGCACCGACGCGATCTGCGAGCTGGGTGACCGCGGCATCGAGCGCGCTGCTGATCGCGGCGACGACCTGCTCGATCGCGGGGCCGGCCGCGTCGCGCTCGATCGCGACGACGCCGCGCGCGAGCACCGCGCGCTCGTCGTGGAGCACGTAGCGCAGCTCGACCCGCCCCGAGTGGCGCGCCTCGTGGCGGACCTCCTCGAACGCGACGACCTCGACATCGAGCGTGGGCGCGGCGCCTCCGATCGCCTGGTCGATCGGGCGGGCCTCGAACAGCGCGCGGCCGAGCGCGCGCCGCACGTAGGCATCGGGCGGCTCGCTCCACCGGAGCGTCTCGTACGGCGCGAGCTCGACGGGCGAGTCGCGGTGGACGATCGGGTAGCGCAGGTGCGCGCTCGGCGTGATCCGGCCCAGACGCAGCCGCGCGTGCGCGACGCCCGGCACCACCGGGTGCGCGGCCGGTGCCGGCGGCAGCGGCGTGAAGTAGCGCAGCTCGATCGGCGCCGACTTCGAGGTCAACGCGCAGCCGGCGAGCACCACCAGCATCCACGTCTTCATGGCTTGCGGCTCCTCGCCCGTCCCTTGACGAGCATGTCGGGATCGCGATCGAGCATCTCGACGAGCTCGCGGACCGCGCGCGCGGCATCGCCGAGCTCGCGCACGGTGCGCTCGAGCTCCTCGCTCGAGCCGAGCGTCGCGCGGCCGACGTCTCCGAGCGCATCGGTCGCGCGGTGCGCGCTCGCGACGAGCCCGCGCTCGCCGTCGAGCTTGCCGATCACCTGATCGAGGTGATCGGCGGCGCGCGCGATGCGGTCGAGCGCAACCGAGGTCCTGTCCTCGAGCTTGGCGCGATCGAGGTGGCCGGCGAGCCGGCGCACGCCCGCGAGCGCGTGCGTGCCCTCGGTGGCCGCCTCGGCGATCCGGCGGGCGACCTGCTCGTCGCGAACGTCGTCGATCGCCTTGCCGAGCTTGTCGAGCGTTTGATCGGCGCGATCGACGAGCGACGGCAACCTCTGGCCGACCGCCTCGAGATCTGCGGACAGGCCCTTGAGCAGCGACGGGCGGCTAGGAATGTACGGCTCGTCGGGCGGGAACGGCAGCAGCGGCGGTGGGTTCGCGGCAGGGTCGAAGAAGTCGAGATCGATGAACTTGACGCCGGTGACACCCTGGGTCGCGAGCTGCGCGCGCAGCTCGGGATGATTCGCGGCGAGCCCGAGCAGCTCGGCATCGCGCCGGCGCAGCGACAGCACGACATCGACGTG
>JBLMXA010000049.1:0-8808 GCA_050257515.1 Acidobacteriota bacterium
CCGGCGGCATGCTGGTCGTCGCGGCCGGCTTCGCCGGCCGCTACTACGTGATGTCCTCGAAGACGGACGCGCACGCCGCGACCCTGCCGAGCAAGCCGGGCGGCGAGGCGTCCGCGCAACCGCAGACGGCGAGCGACGCGGTCGCCGCGCTGCCGAAGCGCGCGGTGTCGGTGAAGGTCGATGGCCAGATCGTGCAGATGGCGCTGGCCGATCTCGGCGTCGAGGTCGATCCGGGCGAGGTCGGCCGCACGGCCTCGCCGCTCAAGCTCGATCGCGACAAGGCGGTCAAGGCGCTGCTCCAGCTCAAGGCGAAGTACGACAAGTCGCCGATCGATGCGTACCTCGATCTCGAGGAGCGCACGATCCACGACGACGCGCCGGGGCAGGGCATCGACGTGTACGCATCGCTGCCGCGGATCGAGGCGGCGGCGCGCGAGGGCGCGACGCAGGTCGAGCTCGCGACCGTGCCGATGCCCGCGAGCGTCACGAAGCAGGCGCTCGGCATCGACGACATCTCGCACGTGCTCGGGCACTACATCACGCGGTTCCCGGTCACCGATCGCGATCGCAACTACAACCTCAAGCTCGCGGCGTCGAAGATCAACGGCACCGTGCTGATGCCCGGCGTGAAGTGGTCGTTCAACGCGCAGGTCGGCGAGCGCTCCGAGAAGGAGGGCTACAAGATCGCGCACGTGATCACCGCGGGCGAGATGGTCGACGGCCTCGCCGGCGGCACCTGCCAGATCTCGACGACCTTGTTCGGCGCGGCGTTCTTCGCCGGCCTCGACATTCCCGACACCACGAACCACTCGCGCCCGAGCGCGTACACGCCGCTCGCGTTCGACGCGACCGTCGTGTGGCCCAACACCGATCTGGTGCTCAAGAACCCGTACGACTTCCCGGTCGCGATCCACTACCGGGTGGCGAACGGCGAGGCGCTCGTCGAGATCCTCGGCAAGCAGCGGCCGTGGACGAAGATCGCGTTCGCGCGTCACATCGAGGAAGAGACGCCGTACCCCAGCGAGGAGCGGCTCGACGACGAGATGCCCGACGGCCAGACCACGCTCGATCAGGCCGGCTTCAACGGCTACAAGATGAAGCGGTTCCGCCGGTTCTACAAGGGCGAGGGCAGGCACCTGCAGATGGTGAAGGAGCAGAAGTGGACGGTCGTCTACAAGCCCGTCACCGAGTACATCCGCCGCGGCACCAACAAGAGCCCCGACGCGAAGATGCCCAAGGACAAGGAGCACCACTCGCCGAAGATCCCGGCGAGTGACGACTTCGAGATGTGGCAGTAGCTCGACCTCGGGCAGTGCCGTAGCGCGGCGCGGATCACCTGTTCGAGACCGCTGCTGGTAGTGCATTCTGCGAGCGCGCCGTCGACGGCAGTGCGCGCGATCGCCGGCTTGAACCCGAGGGTGGTCAGCGCGGCGATCGCGTCGGTACGAACGCCCACGTGGGCGGCGGGGCGCGCGACCTCGAGGCGGTGCGCGGTCCCGGTGATGCGCAGCCGGCCGTCGTGATGCGCCTGGTGGCACGACGAGCACACGAGCACGAGGTTGTTCGCTCCGTGCGTCCCTCCGTGCTCGCGATGGATGATGTGATGGATCTCCAGCCCACGCGCCGAGCGGCAGCCCGGCACGCGGCAGCGGCCATGATCGCGCAGCCAGATCGCGCGCACGGTCGCTGGCGGGACGTCCTGCTTCGCGCGCCCGTCCGCGACTCGCTGGGCGTCACACTCGGCGCGAGCGAGCGCTGCGTCGTCGATCGCAATGCGCGCGCCAGCCGCGAGCTGTGTCGCTCGGTTGCAGGTGTCGCAGCGCTGGATTGCGATCTGGAACTTCGCACGTCCGCTCGGTGCCGCCGTGCGAGCGCCGTCGAGTACGCCGTGCGCGAGCACGGCGATCAGCTCGTCGTCGTCGAGATGCCGGCCCGTCTCTTGCTCCAGCGCGAGCCGTGCCTGCCGCAGCGCCGCATAGGTCTCGGCCTTCAGCTCGAGCCGGAGCACGTGCATGAGGACGTCCGGATCGCCCGGCTCGTCGGGCCGATCGCCCGGACGATGCGTCGCTACCAGCTCCTCGACGTCGCGCAGATTCTTGCCGCGCGCCGCATCGATCCACTCGCGCTCGGTCGATGGCGTCGCGACGCGCGTGAGCTCGCGCGCCGCGCTGAACGACAGCTCGCCGGACGCGAGCGCCGCGTTTACCTCTGGCAGCGTGCCGAGGGCGCGCGCCACGCGCAGCCGCTCTTGCGCGGTGCGCGGCGCGTAGCCCAGCACGCGCTCCATGTAGTCGAGCGCCGAGACCATGCCGAGCGGCTTCCAGATCTGCAGCGCGTCGGCCTCGCGCAGCCACCGCGCTTCTTCCGAATCGAGCGCGGCGCGCCGCTTCGCGATCGATCGCAGCTTGCGATCGACCACGCGCCAGTCGCGCTGCATGTTCCCCTCGTGCGACCACGTGGACGCGCCCTCGACCTCGGTGACATTCCCGCTCAGCATGCGTTCACGAATACCACGCAGTTTTTCGGCGCCGTGCTTCGCGCGCTGTGCGACGAGATCGCGATTCGTCGTCGAGAACCACCTCGACCGCAAAACCGATCGCAGCGCGCGTGCCATCGCGTCTCGCGCGAGATGGAATCGCAATTCGCGCCGACGCGGTGCGATGCGCCGCGGAACACGTCAAGCACTTTCTTCCATAAATCGTCATCGCATGTCGATGTTTTCGTCGGAGATCGAGAACGCGCGCGCTCTGCTCGCACGACCAAGCCTGTGACCGCCGACGCCGCTGTGGACAAGCGCTCGATCGCTCTGAAGAGCGCGCCGCTACCGGGCGGCGCTTGCCCACAGCGGCTTGGATTGCCGCGCGCGTGTTCAGCCAGTCGCCAGGTGGCGCGGCAATCCACGGCGCTCACAGGCTCTGCTACCAAGATCTAATTTTCGGGCAGAGGCAGAGGCAGAGGCAGAGGCAGAAGCAGAGCGAGCACGAGCGCGCGTCCCCGCCCCCGTGGGCGCGGGCTCAGGCGTCCGGCCGGAGCGGCAGCACCTCGAGCTCCTGACGCAACTTGATCAGGCTGTGTGGTGGATAGACGCCCGGCCGGAGCTGCACGCCCGGGTAGATCTGCGTCTCGCGGCCGACGACCACGCCCGGGTGCAGCACAGAGTTACACCCGGTGAGCACGCCATCGCCGAGGATGGCGCCGAGCTTGCGACGGCCGCTATCGACAACGCCGTCGTCTCCGCGGATGCGAATGCTCGCGCCATCGTGACGGAAGTTCGACAGCACGGTGCCCGCGCCGAGGTTCGTGCCGGCGCCGAGGATCGAATCACCGACATAGTTGAGGTGCGGAGCCTTGGCGTGCGGAAACAAGATCGCGCGCTTGATCTCGGTGTTCGTGCCGACGACGCAGTGCTCGCCGATCCACGCGCCGCCACGGACGTAGGCGCCGGGGCGGACCTCGGCGTGCGGCCCGATGAACGCGGGCCCCTCGATCACCGCGGTCGGGTGGATACGAGCGCCCTCCGCGATCACGATATGGTCACCGGCGAAGTACGCGCCCTGCGCGATGATGCCGCGTGTGCTGGACGCAAGCGTCTCCAGGAGCTCGTCGAGCGGAGCACCGAGCAGCTTCCAAGGCGCCTCGGGGTCGAATGCAGCGGCGAACGCCTGTGGGAGCTCTGCGAACAGCGGCGGCAGCGACACGCTGCCGAACGTACTCTGTTTCCGACCCGACGCCTGACGCCCGATGCCCGACGCACCTCTCACGAGCCGTACGGATCGGCGACGTCCTGCGGATCTGCCGTCGGCGCCTGAGGCGCCTGCGCGTTGCCGCAGTTCGCGTTCGCCATCGAGCCCGACATGTTCGTCGACGAGCCGCCGTCGATCGTGACCGAGGCGTCGCTGCCGAGCGACATCGCCTGACCGGCGTGGATCTCGAGGTTGCCCTGCTGCGCCTGGAGCTCGAACTGCTTGGTGACGATCTTCATGTCGCCCTGCGGCGACTGGAAGCACACGTCGCCCTCGACGGCCTCGATGATGATCTTGTTGTTGTCGGCGTCGAGCGTGATCTTGCCCTTGCCCGTGCCGTCCTCGATGACGACCTGGTTCTTCTCGTCGTCGAACGTGATCTTCGAGCCCTGACGCGACTTGATCATGCGCCGCGGGTTGCCGCCGCCGTTCTTGTCGGGCGACTTGTCCTTGCCGTTCCACAGCGCGGACACCACGATCGGCCGCTGCATGTCGCCGTGCTCGAACAGCACGAGCACCTCGTCGTCGACCTCCGGGATGAAGAACCAGCCGCGGTTCTTGCTCGCGCCCTGCATGATGATCGGCGCCCAGAACGTGGTGTCGTTGCCCGACAGGATCGGGATCTTGACCTTCACGCGGCCGAGCTTCGACGGGTCCTTGTTGTCGGTGACCGTCGCGATCACCGGCTCGAACATCTTGCCAGCTTCCTTCTCCGCCGACTGGATCTGGTGGGCGAAGTAGGTCTGGAGGTCGTAGACGAACGACATCGGCTCGATCTTACTACGGCTTTCCCGAGCCCATGCTTCCTGTCATCGGCAGGGCCCCGAGCACGATGGTATTCGCGTCGTTAGCCGGCGCCGGGCCGGTCGCGGTGGCCTTCTCGCCGGCCTCGTCCACCGCGACGAGGCCGAAGGCGACCGCGTCCGCCTTCCAGTCCGCGGGGATCTGCAGCGTGAAGCGCTCCCGGACGTGCTCGCCGACCCGCCAGCGGTCGGTCGGGAAGAACCCCTCCGCGGTGAGCCGCAGCCCCGAGCGCACGACGGTCGCCGGCGCCGGATCGCTCGGCTTCCACGTCGCCTGCGTCACCGGCCACGCCGACAGCAGGAACTTGTACACGGTCTGCGTGCGCTCCTTGACGTCGAAGTACACGTGGACGTCGACGCGCTCGCCCGGCGCGAGGTGCGCGTTGTCGCCGAGCGCGATGCCCGCGATCTCGAGCTTGCCGTCGTCGAGCGTCTGGCCGGGCGTCACGACTGTCGGCTTCGCGGCGGGCACCAGCACGTCCTTGATGCGCTCGTTTGCCTGGTTGAACTCGGGGTCGCGCGCGTAGACGACGCGCTCGAGCCACGCGTCGAGCACCTGCTTCATCTGATCGAGCGCGGGCGGGTGCTTCGGCGCGAGGTTGTCGTGCTCCCACGGATCCTTCTGCAGGTCGTAGAGCTCGTAGAGGTTCGACTGCATGTAGAAGATGAGCTTGTACTTCTCCGAGATCGCGGCGCGCTGCGGCTGCGGGATGTTGGTCTCGGCGAACACGATGCGATCGTGGTCTTCCTTGCCGTGGAACAGCGCCGGCACCTCGCTCTTGCCCTCGAACGACAGGTCGTGGACGTCGATGCCCGTGAGCTCGGCGATCGTCGGCACGATGTCGAGGTTGGTCGTCGCGCCGCCGATCAGCCGCGGCTGGTTGTCGGGAATGTAGAAGATCATCGGCACGTGCTGCAGCTCGCGGTAGAGCGCGGTGCCGTGCGTGCCGAGCGGCACCGAGTGCTCGGCCATCGAGTCGCCGTGGTCGCTCGTGATCACGATGATCGTGTTCTGGTAGCTCGGCAGCCGCTTCAGCTCGTCGAACAGGCGGCCGAGCTCCTGATCGGTCCACTTGATCTCCTCGTCGTACTTGTCGGGCTCGGAGTCGCCCCAGTCGGCGACGTCGGGGTGGGCGACGTAGCGGCCGTGCGGATCGATGTAGTGCACCCACAAGAACCACTTCTTGCCCTGCTGGCGCGTGATCCACGCGAGCGCGTGATCGGTCGACTTGTCGGCGGCCACCCGGTAGGGATCCGGCGTCTTGCCGATCGAGTTGTCGTAGTCGTCGACGCCTTGCTCCATGCCCCAGTCGTTCCAGTACTCGTGCGAGGCGATCACGCCGGTCGTGTAGCCGCCGCGCTTCATGATCTCGGGCAGCGTCGTGTTCTCGGGCTTGA
The DNA here is from genome assembly GCA_050257515.1 of Acidobacteriota bacterium. Taxonomy (GTDB): domain Bacteria; phylum Myxococcota_A; class Polyangia; order Haliangiales; family Haliangiaceae; genus JABFXX01. The sequence continues at coordinate 5,945 of JBLMXA010000049.1, forward strand.
GCCGCGGCGGCATGCCCGGCTGCACGTGCTCGTCGAGCGCGATGCCGGAGTGGAAGTACTTCGACGTGATGATCGCCGGGATCGACGCCATCGTGCCCGCCGACGGCGCGTTGCAGAACGTGAACGACACCGAGTGCTTCACGAGCTCGGCGAGGCGCGGCGTCGTGTCGCGGTGCTTGGGCCCGTTCGCGTAGCCGCCGAACGTCGTGTGGTCGTAGCGCAGCGTATCGATCGTGATGAACAGGACGTTCCACGGCTTCTTGAACTGCGCCGGCACCGGCAGCGTCGGGCCGGTGGGCGCGGCGGGCGTGCGCAGCGTGAAGTCGTGGCCGTCGCAGTTCTGGTCGATGCCGTCGTCGGGCAGGTCGATCGCGCCGGGGTGGATCTTGCTGTCGAACGGCGCGCAGTCGTTCTCGCCGAGCAGCGAGCCGAAACCATCGCGATCGAGATCGTTCGCATAACGGACGAGCGTGATCAGCTTGTCGAGCGCGGGCGACGCGGTGATCGCGACGTACTTCGTCTCGAGATCGGCGCCCCACCACACCAGCGTCGCCACGGTCAGCGCGAGCGACGCGAGCGCGAGCACGAGCGCGTGGAGGCGCCGCCGCACGAGCCTGCGGCCGGGCCGCGCGTGGACGTACGCCCCGGCGCCCATGCCCAGGCCGATCACGACGCCGGAGACCACGAGCCGCACCGGCAGCACCGAGCGGCTCTCCGGCAGCGCGAACCACACGCCGGCGAGCGAGGCGCCGGTCAGCACCGCGAGCGCGATGCCGGCGGCGCGCCAGCGGCCGAGCGGGTTCGCGAGGCGCAATGCCGGCGCGAGCGCGCGCGCGCCGACGTCGGCGGCGAGCGCGAACAGCCGGAACGCGGGCGCGGCGGCCGCCATCGCCGCCAGCGCGATCGCGGTGACGAGCACCGCCGTCAGCTGCGGCTCCTTGAAGTGGATGATCGCCCACGCGGTCGCGCGCTGCAGGGCGAGCCCGAGCGTGCCGCCGGCCGCGAGCACGGCCCACAGGCGCGGCACGCCGCGGCGGACGCCGCGGTCGAGCGGCGAGGCGTGAAACCAGCCGACGCGCCGGCCGCGCTCGCCGTCGAAGGCCGCGCCGATCGCGCGCGCGGCCAGCATCGCGCCGGCGGTGACCGCGACGAGCACGGTCCACAGCAGCAGCGACAGCGTCGCGGTGAGCGCGGCGAGATGAACGGCGTGGTCGACCGGGCCGGCGTAGGCCCACAGCGTCACCGCGTACTCGACCGGCGCGAACACGGCGACGCCCACGGTCGCCATCGCGATCGCGCGACCGACGTCGGCGATCGCGGCCTCGCGCGTCGAGCGATAACGCAACACGATCGTTCTGGTGGTATCACGTTCGTGGCGCTCGTGCCCTTTCTACAAGCCCGAAGGACCCTCGACGACGTCGAGCGAGACCGAGCCGCGCGAGGCGGATCGCGGCGCCCGCGCGACGGGTCCCTCGGGCGAAGCTACGGCTGGCTCCTCGCGATCGCCGTCGCGTACCTGTACGTGTTTCCGTATTTCCCGCGCCTGCACAGCGCGAACGAGCTGCCGCGGCTCTATCAGGTCAAGGCGATCGTGGTCGACCACACGTTCGCGATCGACCGGGAGGTCGCGGAGTGGGGGCCGACGATGGACCTCGCGAAGCACGGCGGCCACACGTACCCGAACAAGGCGCCGGGATCGTCGTTGCTGGCGGTGCCGGTCTACGCGGCGGTGACGTGGACGGTGGGCGAGCCGAGCCTCGCGACGGCGATGTGGCTGTGCCGGTTCGTCACCTGCGTGGTGCCGAGCCTGGTGTTCCTGTGGCTGCTCTGGGGATTTCTCGCACGGTTCGCGCCCGACGAGCCGCCGCGGCGGCTCGCGCTCGTCGCGTACGCGCTCGGCTCGATGGCGATGACGTACTCGGTCCTCTACTACTCGCACCAGCTGTCCGCGGTGTGCATCGGCGGCGCGTGGATCCTCGCGCTCGACGTCGCCGAGCGAAGGCGCGGCCTGCGCGCGATGGTGGTCGCCGGGCTGCTCGCGGGCGCGGCACCGCTCGTCGACTACGAGGCGGCGTTCGCGGGGATCCCGGTCGCGGTGCACGTGCTGTGGAAGCTGCGCGGGTGGCCGCGCAAGGAGCTCGCGCGCGCGATCGCGGCCGCGCTCGCCGGCGCCGCGATCCCGATCGCGCTGCTCGCCTACTACCAGCTCGTGTGCTTCGGCGGCCACACCGGCTACGCGTTCGCGATCGACAAGGAGCACGAGCGCGGCTTGCTCGGCATGACGCACCCGGGCCTCGCCGCGATGTACGGGACGACGCTCGCACCCGACAACGGGTTCTTCGTGCTCGCGCCGTGGTGGCTCGTCGCGATCCCCGGCGGAGTCGCGCTGTGGCGGCGCGGCGACCGCGCGTTCGTCGCCGTCGCCGTGGCGGTCGCCGCGCTGTACTTCGGGTTCGTGTGGTCGCTCGACTTCCCGTTCTGGCGCGGCGGCTGGGAGGTCGGCCCGCGCTACATCGTCGCGATGCAGCCGTTCCTGCTGCCGCTCGTCGCGGCCGGGCTCGCGAGCCTGCGCGAGCGCCCGCTCGCGCTCGCGATCGCGGCGGGGGCGATCGTCGCGGGCGTCGCGGTGTACGCGCTGTCGGCCGCGACGCTGCCCCAGTGGCCGAATTCGCTGCGCGATCCGCTCTACGAGGTGACGCTGCGGCTGCTCGCGAACGACGCGGTCGCGCCGAATGCGGGCGGCGCGCTCGGCATCTCGGGCGTCGCCGGGATCGTGCCGTACCTCGCGCTCGTCGCTGGCGTCACCGGCTGGGCGATCTGGCGCGCGGCGGGGGCACGTGCGCTCGCGATCGCCGCGGTCGTCG
>JBLMXA010000050.1:0-3314 GCA_050257515.1 Acidobacteriota bacterium
CGACGCCCTTGAGGATGAGCTTTCGGCTCGCGTCGTAGAACACCTGGCCGGGCACCGTGTACAGGTGGAACCGGGTCTTGAACCCGCGGATCTCGCCGAGCGAGAGCGGCAAGAAGTCGAATAACAAGGTGCGCTCGGTCTCGGTCGCGAGCGAGATCATCTTGCCCTTCGCCTCGGGGTTCGTCTTGTTGTAGATGTACTGGAGATTCGTCGTCTTGCCGCAGAGACCAGGGCCGTAATAGACGATCTTGCAGTTGATCTCGCGCGAACTGTAGTTGATGAAGCTCATGCTGCTCGCGCTTTATTAGTCGTTGAAGAGGTTGTCGATGTCGTCGTCGGTGATCTCGCTGAACACCGACGGCTGGGTGCCGGAGGCGCTCTTCTTCGCGAGCACGTCGAGGACGTGGACCAGCTCGGCGGTTGCCTTGCGGACGCGCAGGCGGACCAGGCCGAGCGAGCTGCGCTCGTCGAACAGCACCACCATGATCACGCGCTGACCGACGATCGAGATGTGGACGTGGGTCTTCTCGCCCTCGTGGAACTGCCCGGCGAATTCCTTCTCGGCAAGGAGCGAGGCGATCGCGCCGGTCGCGGCGACGTTGCCCGCCGTCAGCGACGAGAGCGACGTCACGTCGAGCTGCTCGACCTCTCCAGCTTGCGCGAATGCCTGGCCGTTCTTGTCGATGACGAGCACCGCCCTCGCGTTTGCGTCTCTCTGAAGGACCTCGCAGATGCTGTTGATCTGCGCAAGTTCCTCCTCGTACATGACGAGCTGTTGGATCATGCCGCTCTGGCTCCTACTGGTCGGCTCCGCCCCCCTGCTCGCGGGCAAAGTCGCCGACGAGTCACGGTACCAACCGGCCTGATTTCGTTCAACTCTACGGCCGTCTATAATGGAGCCCGGCCGGCGAGCGCGCGCGCGATGGTCGCCTGGTCGGAGTACTCGAGCTCGCCCCCGACCGGCAGCCCGGTCGCGATCCGCGAAACCTTGACCCCGAGCGGCTTGACGACGCGGGCCACGTACATCGCCGTAGCCTCGCCATCGACGCTCGGGCTGGTCGCCACGATCACCTCGCGTACCTCATCCGACCCGAGCCGGCGCACGAGCTCGGCGATCCGCAGGTCGTCGGGGCCGATGCCCTCGAGCGGTGACAGCAGGCCGTGCAGCACGTGGTAGCGGCCGCGGAAGTGACCGCCGCGATCGATCGCGACGAGGTCCGACGGCGACGCGACGACGCAGATCGTGTCGGCCTCGCGCCGCGGATCGCTGCACAGCACGCACGGATCCTGCTCGGTCATGTTCATGCAGATCGAGCAAAGCCGAATCTTGTCGGTCACATCGACCAATGCCTGCGCGAGGTCGAGCACCTGCTGGCGGTTGCCGCGCACGAGGTGGAACGCGAGCCGCGTCGCCGTCTTCTCCCCGATCCCGGGCAGGCGCGACAGCTCCTGGACCAGTCTGCGGATCGGGTCGGCGGCCATTAGAACATTCCCGGCATCCCGGGCATGCCGCCGAACGGCCCCATGACCTTGGCCATGCGCTGCTTGCTCTCTTCCTTCACCTTCGCCGCCGCCGCGTTGATCGCCGCCGTCACGAGGTCCTCGAGCATGCCGACGTCCTCCGGATCGACGACCGACTTGTCGATCTTCACGCGCACCACCTCGAACTGACCGTTGACGGTCGCGGTGACGAGCCCGCCGCCGGCGGCGCCGTCGCACTCGAGCTTCGCGAGCTCCTCCTGGACCTTCGCGACATCGCCCTGGAGCTTCTGGGCCTGCTTCATCAGCGCGTTCAGGTCGGGCATCTTGGGTCCTTGTCCGTTAGACATCGGTCTTGATCTCCTTGATCTGCGCGCCGAAGGTCTGCAGCACGTGCTTGGTGATCGGATGCTCGCGCGCCTCCGACTCGCGCTTGCTCCGCTCGGCCGATGACTTGTCGCGCGTCGCCTCGAGGATCGAGCGCGAGGCCGTCGCCTCGGCGTCCGCGATCACCTTGATCGTGATCTTCGGCGCCTGTGCGAACTCGGACTTCAACACCTCGCGGAGCGTGTCGAGCTTGCTCTCGGCGCGCTCCTTGATCGCCTCGAACTGCGCCGGGAACCCGAGCTCGAGCCGGTCCGCGGTCCACGCGAGCACGCGCGCCGGCTCGAACGCGCCCGGCAGCGTCACGTGGATCGCCTCGAGCTTGCCGAGCACGTGCTCCCACTCGCGCAGGACGTCGGCCGGGCTCGCCGGGATCGCGTGAGGTCCGCTGCCGGATGCGACGGTCTTGTCGATCTTCGGCACCGGCCCGCTCGGCGCGACCGTCATCGTGCTCGCGCTCGTGCTCGTGCTCGTCTTCTTCGGCGCGGGCGCGGGCGCCGGCTTCGTGCCGCCGCCGCCGCCGCTCGATGGCGCCGGTGCACGCGGAGCACCACCGCCGCGCGCGATGCGCACCTCGAGCTCGCCGAGCCGCTCGATCAGATCGCCGAGCGGGACGAGCGGCTCGACGGTCGCGACGTCGATCAGCGCACAGTCGAGCACGAGCCGCGGCTGCAGCGTCTTGCCGAGCTCGTCGCAGCAGCGCAGCATGCGATCGAACATCTGCTGCACGCGCGTCTTGTCGAGCTGACCCGCTTCCTCGCGCAGCTCGGCGCGTTCCTCGTCGGAGGCATCGACGAGCTCGCGACGAGCCGGCGCGACCTGGAGCACCGCGAGATCGCGCAGGTAGCGCACGATCGCGCGCGCGAGCTGGATCTCGTCGACGCCGCGCTCGATCGCGGTCTCGACCGCCGCGAGCGCCGCGCCGGCATCGCCGCCGGCGAGCGCGCGCACGAGGCCGCGCGTCAGCGACCGATCGGCGACGCCGAGCACCTCGGCGACCTGCGCCTCGGTGATCGTCGCATCGCCGACGTACGAGATGATCTGATCGCACAGCGACAGCGCGTCGCGCACGCTGCCGCCGGACTCGCGGACGACGAGGCTCACCGCGCCCGGCTCGATCTTCAGCTTCTCGCGCTGGAAGATCGACGTCAGGTGCTGCGCGAGCCGGCTCGCCGGCACGAGCTTGAAGTCGTAGCGCTGGCAGCGCGACAGGATCGTGTTCGGCAGCTTGTGCGGCTCGGTCGTCGCGAGCACGAACGTGACGTGGGGCGGCGGCTCCTCGAGCGTCTTGAGCAGCGCGTTGAACGCCTCGGTCGTGAGCATGTGGACTTCGTCGATGACGTAGACCTTCTTGCGCAGGACCGCGGGCTGGTAGCGCACCGCCTCGGTGAGCTCGCGGATCGCATCGATGCCGCGGTTCGACGCGCCGTCCATCTCCTGGTAATCGACCG
>JBLMXA010000051.1:0-5022 GCA_050257515.1 Acidobacteriota bacterium
TCTCCTTGTCGGGCTGGACCACCGCGACGACGACGCCGAGCACGACGATCGCGCCGAGGATGATCGCGAGGACCTTGCGATCGCGCTCGGCCTTCGCCGGCTCGCTCGGAACCGTCGGGTGCAGCCCGGCGTCCCCCATCCTGCGGTAGCCGAGCACGTACTGCACGAGGCCAAAGCCCATGCCGATCGCCGAGGCCAGGAACGCGACGTGCCACGCCCAGTTCGGGTCGATGCCGTGCGCGTGCATGAACGCGCGGAAGCTCTCGTTCTGACCGAGGTAGCCGCAGGCGATCGGGGCCGCGAGTGCCCCGATGTTGATGCCCATGTAGAAGATCGTGTAGCCGCTGTCGCGGCGCGTGTCCTCCTTCGAGTACAGCTGGCCGACGACGGTCGACACGTTCGGCTTGAGCAGGCCGGTGCCGAGCGCGATCAGCACGAGCCCGGGGAAGAACAGGGTCGCCGTCGGGACCGCGAGCAGCGCGTTGCCGCCGAGGATGCCGAGGCCGCCGAACAGGATCGCGCGGCGCTGGCCGAGGAAGCGATCGGCGATCCAGCCGCCGGGCAGCGACAGCAGGTACGCCGACGCGACGAACATGCCCCACACGATGCCGCCGGCCTCGGGGCTCATGCCGAGCGCGCCGACGTCCTTGGACTGCGTCATGTAGTAGATGAGCAGCGCGCGCATCCCGTAGTACGAGAAGCGCTCCCACATCTCCGTGAAGAACAGCGTCGATAACCCCGCTGGGTGACCGAAGAATGCTCGGTCCTGGTCCTTGGACATCGCGGCGCACGTTAGCGCAAGACACCCGGGTTGCGTGCCGCAAATCAGGTGCGACGTCCTCCTAGCCGCACCCGTCGCACCCATCCTGTCGACACTGCGCTTGATTTCGACGACGACTTCGCAAACATTCGGCGCCATGTCCAAGATCCCGTGGCGAGCCGTGGCCGCCGCGCTCGCCGGCGCGCTGCTTCTGTCCTGCAATCCCGAGTCGCCGAAGTTCGCGCTCACCAGCACCGAGCGGCGCGGCGTGCTCGAATCGAACGGCCTGCGGTTCGTGATCATGCCGGATCCGACGACCAAGCTCGTCGAGGTCGACGTGCACTACGACGTCGGCTCGCGCGAGGACCCGATGGGCAAGGCGGGCCTCGCCCACCTCGTCGAGCACCTGATGTTCCAGACGCGTCCCGACGGCCCGAACACGCCGCCGATCTTCCAGACGCTGCTCGACCTGACGACGTTCGTCAACGCGTTCACCGAGTGGGACGCGACGCACTACTGGTCGACCGTGCGCGCCGAGAACGTCGACGCGATGCTCAAGATCGAGGCGATGCGCATGTTCTACGCCGCCGACGTCCCGGGCTCGAAGGACGTGCCCGGCTTCGGCTGCTCGACGCTGCCCGAGAAGGAGTTCGAGCGCGAGCGCGACGTCGTCCGCAACGAGATCCGCGCCGGCTCCAAGCCCGAGGAGTACGTGCGCCAGCTCGTCGAGGCGGCGATGTATCCGCAGGGCCACGCGTACCAGCGCGAGATCGGCGGCAACGACCAGCAGATCGCAGGGCTCCAGCTCGCGGACGCGTGCCAGTTCATGAAGAACTACTACGCGCCCGAGCGCGCGACGCTGATCATCGCCGGCGACGTCGACATCGACAAGACCGTCGACATGATCAAGAAGTGGTTCGGCAAGATCCCGAAGCGCACGCCGGCGCCCCGCGTCGCGGTCGCGCCGTTCGAGACCACGCACAAGACGGTCACGATCCAGGCCGACGTCGAGCGCCCGAGCGTGTGGATCGGCTGGGCGCTGCCGCCGTCGAACACGCCGGAAGGCGAGGCGGCCCAGTACGGCATCTATTCTACGGTCGGCCGGCTCGCGATGAAGAGCCAGCAGTACGACTTCGCGTATGGCGTCGGCGCCGGTGTGATCGGCGGCAAGCTCGCGCCGCTGTTCACGATCCAGGTCCAGCTCAAGGGCCTGAACCGGCTCGACGACGCGCTCGAGTTCGCCCAGCACGCGGCGAAGGAGGCGTACCGCGGCTGGAACGAGGGCACGAGCGAGGACATCGAGGAGGAGAAGAACCGCCAGAAGGCCGACTTCGTCGCCAACCTCGAGGAGCTCAGCTCGCGCACGGTGCAGATGGGCTACCTCGTGCAGTTCTCCAAGGAGGTCGACTTCAACTCGACCGACCAGTACATCTTCCACGAGCTCGACAAGATCTCGAGCTTCGACAACGCGAAGATCGCCGGCGCGGTCAAGAAGTGGATCGACTGGGACAAGGCGACGATCGTGATCGTCAAGCCGAACAAGGAAGGCATCAAGGGCGACACGCGGTCGAAGGTGAAGTTCAGCGCGTCGCCGAGCGCCGACACCGCGCTCGAGAACGTCGACGTCGATCCGCGCGAGGCACTGCATCCGATCAAGGTGTCGACCGAGCTCAAGAGCATGGCCGAGGCGAAGCGGTTCAAGCTCGGCAACGGCATGGACGTCGTCATGCTGCCGGTGCACGCGATGCCGCTCGCGACGGCCGAGCTGATCTTCAAGAACGCCGGCGAGGCGAGCACGCCCGACACGCCGGGCCTCGGCTTCGCCGCCGCGCGGTTCCTGCACCGCGTCGCCGACCTCGACCCGCAGATGCAGCGCAACACCGACGTCTACTCGCGCACCGGCATCGAGATCAGCTGCTTCTCGGGCGACGACGACGCCACGTGCCTCACCCACGGCGTCAACATCTACCTCGACGTCATGGTGCGCGGCCTCGAGCGCCTCGTGAAGGCCGGCGAGTACTCGCAGGATCAGATCGAGCAGTTCCAGAAGCGCACGAAGGAGAACTTCAAGCTGCAGAGCACGCAGGAGGAGACCGAGTACGTGCGCCAGGTGTACGCGGCGCTCTACGGGCCCGAGCATCCGTACACGAAGGCCTCGTACATCACGCCGCAGGACGCGAACAAGCTGCACCGCGACCTGCTCGACAGCTTCCGCCGCAAGCACTACACCGCCGGTAACGCGACGCTCGTGCTCGTCGGCAACTTCGACGTCAAGTACGCCGAGAAGCTCGTGCGCGACACGTTCGGCGACTGGGACCGCGGCAGCATCGACCAGCCGGTGTCCAGGCAGCTCTACAAGCGCACCGGCCCGCTGTACATCGGCGTCGTCGAGTCCAAGGACGACCAGCAAGTCAACGTCACGGTCGCGTACCCCGCGCCGGCCGGCGTCGACGGCCAGGAGGCCGCGCGCCAGGTGCTCGCGAACATCCTGAACCAGCGCGCCGAGGACATGCGCTTCAAGCTCGGCTCGACGTACGGCCTGTATTTCGGCCGCCAGGCGAAGATCGGTCCCACCGGTTACATCCTGCGCGGCGGCGCGGTGATCGGCGGCACGATCGACGCCGAACGCGGCGGCGAGACGCTCAAGGCGCTGCGCGCGAGCATCGACAGCCTGCGCAACGGCGACGCCGAGTTCGACGAGCAGTTCGTGCGCGCGCGCCGGCAGATCATCCAGCACATGCTCGGCCAGTCGACGGTGACGTTCGAGCTCGCGGCGCGGCTCGCCCACATCGCGCAGTTCGGGCTCGACATCAACTACTACAACACGCTGCTCCAGCAGGTCGCGGCGGTGTCGCCGGCGCAGGTGCGCGCGCTGATCAAGCAGGAGCTCGACCCGAACAACGAGGTCATCGTCGTGCTCGGCGACAAGGCGCACCTCGACAAGACGTTCGGGGATGCCGGCATCAAGGACGTCAAGATCGTGGAGCCCGAGTACAAGTAAGGTGGCTTTCGAGATCCGCGAGGCGAGCGAGTCGGACCGCCCCGAGGTCGCCGCGCTCGTGCGCGAGATGATCCCGGGCGCCGACGCGGACGCGCGGTTCGCGTGGCTGTACGAGGGCAACCCCGCGGGCCGCGCGCTGACGTGGATCGCGAGCGAGGGCGGCGACACCGCGGGCTGCACGTCGTACTTCCCGTTCCGCCTGCAGCTGGACCACGCGCCGGTGATGTGCGCGCTCGGCGGCGATGGCTACGTGCGCCCGAAGTTCCGGCGCCGCGGCCTCGGCGGCCTGCTGCACGACGCCGCGCGCCGCGCGATGCCCGAGCACGACATCGGCTGCATGTACGGCGCGCCCGGCGCGATGAACCTGACGCCGCTCAAGCACGGCGGCTCGCGCGAGGTCGGCCACGTCGCGAGGTGGGCGCGCCCGCTCGGCAGCGGGCTCGTGCGCGAGGTCCTGAAGCCGCGCTTCGTGCCCGAGCTCGATCCGATGGCGCGCCACGACCCGCGCGTCGACGAGGTGTGGCGCGCCGCGGCGCCGAGCTTGCGGCTCGCGTGCATCCGCGACTCGATCTTCTACACGTGGCGCTTCCTCGACGCGCCGGCGGGACGCGAGCCCGCGTACGTGCTCGTCCACCGCGGGCGGCCGGTCGGCGCGTGCGCGCTCGAGCCGATGAACGGCGGCAAGTCGCTGCGGATCGTCGACGTGATCGCGGTGCCCGGCGCGTGGCACGCGTGCCTCGCCGCGATCGCGCGCCACGCGACGATGACCGACGCCAGGATCGTCGACATCAAGCTGATGGCGCTCGACGGCCGCCGGCGCCACCTGTGGCGCGCGGGCTACCTCGAGCGCGACCACAAGCCGTTCCTCGTCGTGATCCCGAAGGACGGCGACCGCCGCTTCCTCGATCCGACGCGCTGGTTCTACGGCGGCGCGGACTCGGACCTCGACTTCCTCGACTGAAGAAATGAACCGCCAAGGCGCCAAGACCGCCAAGCAGGAGCCAGCAGAAAAGACCCTTCTTCTCGCTCTTGCTTGGCGTGCTCGGCGCCTTGGCGGTTCATTTCTCAGAGCAGATCGACCCAGATCTCGTCGCCGACGATCGTGATCGGATAGCGGCGCAGCTCGAGGCCCGGATCGTGAGCGCAGCGGCCGGTGTGGAGATCGAACATGTAGCCGTGCCCCGGGCACGTGACGGTCGCGCCGTGGAGATCGCCGTCGGCGAGCGCGACGTCCTCGTGCGGGCACACGCCCGCGGTCACC
>JBLMXA010000052.1:0-8149 GCA_050257515.1 Acidobacteriota bacterium
GCCTTCGCGTAGCTCGACACGATGCTCGACAGGTCGCCCTTGTCGACCATCCACGCCGCCTTGTGCGTGAGCAGCCGCGTCGACTCGTACGCGATCGCCATCTCGGCGAGCATGAACTGCACGGCCTGGTGCTGCGCGATCGGCACGCCAAACGTCTTGCGCTCGAGCGCGTACGCGCGGCTCTCCTCGAGCGAGCGCCGGATCACGCCGGCCGCGGTCGCCGCGATCCACGGCCGCGACTTGTCGAACGTCTTCATCGCGATCTTGAAGCCGCCGTCCTCGGGCCCGACGAGCGCGGACTTCGGGAGCTTGACGTCCTCGAAGATCACGTCGGTCGTGTTCGAGGCGCGCTGCCCCATCTTGTTCTCCTTGCGGCCCGGCTTGACGCCCGGCGTGCTCGCGTCGACGACGAAGCACGCGATGCCCTTGTGCTTCATCGCCGGATCGAACGTCGCGAACACGGTGTAGAAGCCGGCGACGCCGCCGTTCGTGATCCACCGCTTCTGGCCGTTCAGCACGTAGTCGTCGCCGTGCCTGGTGACGCGCGTGCGCATCCCGGCGACGTCGCTGCCGGCGTCGGGCTCGCTGCAGCAGTACGCGCAGAACGTCAGCTCCTTCGTCAGCCTGGTCAGGTACTTCTTCTTCTGGTCTTCGCTTCCTGCGATGAGCAGCGGCGTCGCGCCGAGCGAGTTCGCCGCCATCGACGTGTTGATGCCCGAGCAGCCGAACGACACCTCCTCCTGGACGAGGCAGTTGTCGAGGCAGCTGCCGCCGAGCCCGCCGTACGCCTCGGGGATCTCGACGTTCATCAGCCCTGTCTCCCAGGCCTTCTTCAGGATCTCCTTCGGGAACTCGCCGGTCTCGTCGAAGTGCCCCGCGCGCGGGATGATCTCCTTGCGCGTGAACTCGCGGGCGGTCTGGGCGAGCGCTTCTTGCTCCTCGGTCAAGGACAGGTCCATGGCGCGCACTGTAGCCTAAGGTGGTGGGTGAAGCGTTCGGCTCCTGGCAGCTCGAGTCGCTGATCGCGGTCGGCGGCCTCGGCGAGGTCTGGCGCGGCCGGCGCGGCGATGAGGTCGCGGCGGTGAAGCGGCTCCACACGCACCTCGCGCGCAACGACGAGGCGCGCGCACAGTTCGCGCTCGAGCAGCGGCTGACGACGACGCTGCCTCGCCACGAGAACGTCGTACGCGGGCTCGAGGCCGGCGAGGTCGAGGGCCGGCCGTACGTCGCGCTCGAGCTGATCGAGGGCGAGGACGTGCGGCGGATCGTCGCGCCGCCGGCGACGCGCCGCGAGCCGCGGCCCGCCGGCGCGATCGTGCCGCGCCCGCGCGCGCTCGCGATCGCGCGCGCCGCCGCCGACGGCGCCGCGCACCTCCACGCCGCGGGCTGGGTGCACGGCGACATCAACCCGGGCAACCTCGTCGTCGAGCCGCGCGGCGATCGCGATCGTGTCGTGCTGATCGATCTCGGCGTCGCGCGCGCGATCGGCGAGGCCGGCAGCGTGCGCGGCACGCACGCGTACATGGCGCCCGAGCAGGTGCGCGGCGAGGCGTGGACGCCGGCGACCGACGTGTTCGCGATCGGCGTCGTGCTGTGGGAGCTCGTCGCCGGCGCGCGGCTGTTCCACCGCGGCCCGCCGTGGCTGTCGATGGCCGCGGTCATCGAGGCCGAGGTGCCGCCGCTCGCCGACCCGGCGATCGACGCGATCGCGCGCGCCGCGCTCGCGAAGGATCTCGCGGCGCGCACGCCGACCGCGGCGGAGCTGGCGGCGGCGCTGCGAAGCCTCTAGGGCGGCGCGCTGCCGAGCACGCCGAGCATCCGCGCGGTGACCTCGAGCAGGTCGCGCGTCGGGCGCTGCTGGTCGGCCTCGTCGAGCGTGACGAGATAGCCGCCGCGCTTGCTCGGCACGCACTCGATCTGGAAGAACCGATCGCCGAGCACGTACGACACCTTCCAGCGCGCGCCCGGCAGCCAGCCGAGGCTCCACGGCTCGCGCTTCGCGCCCGCCCTCGGCGACTGCTTCTCCCAGCTCTCGTGCTCGGCGTTGGCCGTGTACATCTCCGCCTGCTGCTCGCACGTCCCGCCGGTGAACGCGCGCACGCCGAGCGAGATCTCGGCGGTCGTCTGCGGCGGCGGTGGCGTGGGCGCGGCAGGCGGCGGTGGCATCTGCTTCGGCGGCTCGGGCGGCTTCGGCGGCGAGCCCGGCGCGTTCGCGGTGTCCTGCTCGATCGAGTGCTGGTTGATGCGCGGCACGAGCCGCTGGATGATCGGCTGGACGTCGTCGACCGCCTTCATGCTCGCCTGGCGCAGCGCGCGGATCTTGTTGTCGTGCTCGCCGAGCTGGCGCTCGAGCGACTTGTAGGTCGCCGCGGGATCCGCGTGCAACAGGTCGAGCGTCGCGGCGAGCTCGTCGCACCACTTCTGGATCGTGTCGTGTGCCTCGTGCAACTTCTGGGCATCGGCGGCGAGCGCGTCGTCGTGCTCACCCGCGAGCAGCGCCTTCGCGCCGTCGAGCACCTTGCCGACGCCATCGGCGTGGATGCGGCAGTTGCGGGCTTCCTTCTCGAAGCCGGGGACCAGCGATTGCGTCCGCGAGTCCGCGTGAGCGGTCGCCGCGAGCGCGAGACCGACGACGATGGCGGCCGTGCTGCGCATGACTGTCAGCCTACCGTGTTATTCGGGATGCTGGAGGATTCTTGTCATGACCTGGACTTCGGTACCTGTCTCCGACGGCAGCGAGCTCGAGCTGTGGGTCGCACGCCCCGAAATGCCACGTGCGGCCGCCGTGATCGTGCTGCACGAGATCCGCGGCGTCAGCGCGCACATCCGCGACGTCGCCGCGTCGCTCGCCGCGGCCGGCTTCGTCGCCATCGCGCCCGATCTGTTCCACCGCACCGCGCGGCGGTTCGCCAGCGAGGATCCGGCGGCCGGCCTGCCGCACGCGCGCGCGCTGACACCAGAGGGTTGCCTCGCCGACCTGCGCACCGCGCACGCATGGCTCGCCGGCGACGCGCAGGCCGATGCGTCGCGCGTCGCCGCGTGGGGCTTCTGCATGGGCGGCCGCATCGCGCACCGCGCGAACGTCGCGCTGCCGCTGGCCGCGTCGATCGCGTTCTACGGCGGCGGGCTCCCCGACACGCCACTGCGGCACGAGCTCGAGCGCCTGCACGGCGCGACGCTGCTCGTGTGGGGCGGCCGCGATCCGCACGTCACCCGCGACGCACGCCGCCAGCTCGCCGATGCGATCGAGGCCGCGGGCCGGCCGTACGTCGACGTCGTGTTCGGTGAGGCCGACCACGGCTTCTTCCGCGACCGTGCCAGCTCGGCCTCGCGGCAGGCGTGGCAGCTCGCGCGAACGTTCCTCGGCGAGCACCTGTCAGCTGGTCCTGGATAGCGAGCGCAGCTCATCGAGTAACAGGTCGGGCCATGCGTCCAGCCCTCGCTCTCGTCGCGGTCCTCGGGTGCAGCAGCCACGAGCCGCCGGCGACAACGCCACCTCTGTGCCGCGCGCTCGACGCATCGCTGCAGGTCGGCGTCACGCACGGCACGATCAAGATCCGCGATGACTCGCCGGTGCCCGCGGCGACGACGATCGCGCTCGACGCGGCGAAGAACGAGTACGAGCCGTTCCAGATCGTCGTCGCGGGCGGTGCCGCGGGCGTGAGCGAGCTGCAGGTCGGCAAGGCGGCGCTCGTCAAGAACGACGACGCGAGCGTCACCCTGCCCGTCTCCGCGATCCGCCTCTACCAGGAGGCGCGCTACCACGTGCTCTACGCGTCGAGCACCGAGGGCGCGAGCGGCGCGTGGCCCGATCCGCTGATCCCCGACGTCGACGCGTACGCCGGCCAGCCGCGCAACGCGTTCGTCCACTTCGACGTGCCCGCGAACGTCACGCGCGCGGTGTGGGTCGACGTTCGCGTGCCCGCCGATCAGCCCGCGGGCTTCTACACCGGTACGTTCGCGGTGTCGGGCGTAGGGCTCGCGCCGACCCAGATCACGGTGAAGCTGCGCGTGAGGAGCTTCGCGCTGCCGTCGACGGCGAGCTTGCCGTCGGCGTTCGGGTTCTCGGCCGACACCGTCACCCGCGCGCACCTCGGCGGTCAGTGGTGCAGCGACTTCCCGGCGAGCCAGGTCAACCCGCTGCTCGCCAGCTACGCGCGCGCCGCGCTCGATCACCGGATCACGCTGATGAGCCCGATCTGCGGCAACCCGGCGGCCGATCTCGGCGCGTTCGATGCCGCGCAGGGCTCGCTCTACGACGGCACCGCGGCGACCGAGCTCGGCGGCGCGCGGGCGCAGAGCTTCCGCAATCCCGACGTCGCCGGCATGCCGGTGCTCGCGCAGCACTTCGCGGCGAAGGGCTGGCACGGCCTCGTCGACTACAGCTGCGACGAGCCGCCGCGCGCCTGCGATCTCGCGAGCTGGCCGGCGCGCGCGCAGGCCGCGCACGACGCCGGCATCCCGAACCTCGTCACGACCGACCTCGCCTACCTCACGCAGCAGGGCTGGCTCGATCTCGTCGACATCGCGTGCCCGGTCGCCGAGACGATGAACGATCAGGCGCGCGCCGACTGGAACACGTTCCTCGCCCGCGGCGCGAGCAAGCAGCTGTGGTGGTACCAGTCGTGCGACTCGCACGGCTGCGGCGGCTGCGACGCGAGCAACGCGACGTTCGACGCCGTCCATGGCATGCCGTCGTACGTGATCGACTCCGACGCCCGCCAGAACCGCGCGATGGAGTGGCTGTCGTTCATCTACGACATGTCCGGCGAGCTCTACTACGAGACCGTGATGCACCTCGACGCCGGCCTCGACTGGGACAGCGGCCTCGCGTACTGCGACTTCGGCGGCAACGGCGACGGCGCGCTGTTCTATCCCGGCAAGCCGGGCGATCCGCGCATCGGCGGCCCGGCGGGCAGCGACTTCCCGCTCGAGTCGGTGCGCTTGAAGCTCATCCGCGAGGGCATGGAGGACTACGAGTACCTGAAGCTGTACGCGCAGAAGTTCGGGCGCGACGCCGCGGTCGCGAAGGCCAAGGAGGTGTTCGCCGACGTGTTCTCGACGAAGGCGCACCCGGCCGAGCTGCTCTACCAGGTCCGCAAGGAGCTCGCCGATGGCATCGAGGGCGCGCAGGCGGTCGATCCGCTCGACGTGCCGCGCGCGCCGGGCGCGGTCGATCTCGCCGGCGACCTGCACGAATTCGCGGCGGCGACGCCGGTCGTCGTCGCGGCGGGCGCGGCGAACGCGACGTTCCGCATGGTGTGGGACGACGACGCGCTGTACGTCGCGGCGACGGTCGGCGATCCCGACCTGCGGTTCGCCGGCAGCGGCCACGACGGCCCGCTCTACGACGCCGACGCGGTCGAGGTGATGCTCGATCCGCAGCACACGCGCACGGCGATGCCGACCCCCGACGATCGCCAGCTGATCGCGAGCGCCAGCGGCGACATCTACGACGCGCGCGGCGCGGGCGCGACCGGCGACCCGAGCTTCGACCTCGCCGGCCTCGCCTCGCACGCGATCGCGCACGGCACGTTCAACGACGCCGCGCCCGATACCGGCTACCAGGTCGCGGTGCGCATCCCGTGGGCCTCGCTCGGCGTCACCAGCGTGGCAGCGGGCGCGCAGCTCGGGGTCGACCTCGCGCTCGACGATCTCGACGCGAGCGGCCTGACGTACGCCGACTGGGCGGCGGTGATCCCGTTCGCGCAGCCGTCGCTGTGGCATACGATCCGGCTCGCGGGATCCTCATGCCTCTGACCGGATCGGTATGCCCGTGACTCGCACCGCCTCCTGCTCCTGCGGCCAGCTCCGCATCACCGTGCACGGCGAGCCGCGCGGCGTCGGCGTGTGCCACTGCCTCGCCTGCCAGCGCCGCACCGGCAGCGTGTTCGCCGCGCTCGCCAGCTTCGCCGCGCCGTACGAGGTGGCGGGAACCGCGACCGAGTACGTGCGCGTCGGCGACACCGAGGGCGCGAGGTTCACGTTCCGGTTCTGCCCGCTGTGCGGCACGACCGTGTTCCACACCGAGCAAGGCCACGAGGACCGCCGCGTGTCGGTCGCGGTCGGCGCGTTCGCCGATCCGAGCTTCCCGCCGCCGACGGTGTCGGTGTACGAGTGCCGCCGCCACGCGTGGGTGCGGCTGCCCGACGGCACGCGCGCGTTCGAGAAGGATCCGCCATGAGCTCTGCCGTCGAGACCGCCGTCCGAACGTACATCCGCGCCGTCGGCGAGCGCGATCCGGCCGCACGCGGCAAGCTGCTCGAGGCGTGCTTCGCCGACGATGCCCGCTTCGTCACGCGCTCCGGCGTGATCCGCGGCCGCGCCGCGATCGCCGCGCTGATCGCGCAGTTCCTCGCCGATCCGCAGCTCGCCGGCTTCCGCGTCGCGAGCGCGATCGACGCCGCCGGCACGACGTTCCGCTTCCGCTCGCTCGTCGAGCGCCGCGACGGATCGACCGCCGAGTTCTTCGACGCCGGCGAGATCGATGCCGACGGGCGGATCGTCGCGCTGCTCGTGTTCAGCGGTCCGCTCGCCGATCGCTAGCGAACCACGTGGACGGCCCGCGGCACGCGCGGCAGGCTGCGATCGAGCCGTTCCAGCGGGCCGTTCGCGCGGATGATCCGCACGCCCTTGCCTTCGAGCACCTCGACGAGCCGGGCCAGATCGGCCGCGCTGCCGAACGCGATCCCGTAGAAGCTGCGCAACCACTGATGCCACAGCGGCTCCGCCAGGATCACGAGGTTCGGCGTCACGAACGCGACCGCCACGCGCGACAGCTCGATGGGTCGGCCGCGCCGGTGGACGTCACCGCGCACGAGCTCGAAGCCGAGACGATCGGCGTCGAGTCGATAGGACATCGTGCAGCTGCCCTCGCACGCGAGGGCATCCCAGCTGCGCGCGATCCTGCGCGCGTAGATCCGGCTGGCCACTCGATCGTAGAGCGCGCGAACGATCGGTGCGAGCAGCACCGCGACGGCGATCGCGACGAACAACCACTCCGCGGGTACCGGGCGGTGCAGCGCGAACCGCGCGACCGCGGCGAGCGCGAGCATCGCCACGCTGCCGGCGATGCGGAGCACCGGGCGCACGTGCCAGAACCGGTCGATCACGGCGGTGTCGAAGTGGTGGACCGCCCACGTCCACTGCTCGCGCAGGTCGGGGCTCGCTTGCGGATCGAGCGCGAAGGTCCACGAGCACGTCACCGTGGTGCATGTAACACGGCGCTCAGCCCGCTGCGACCGTGATCTCCCGGGCGTCCCGAAGCGGTCGACGACGACACCGAACGCCCCCGACCAGAACGCCGCGAAGATGCGCTCGGCATCTGCGCGGCTGGCTGCGCTGACCAGCACGCTGCCGCGCTCCGCTGATCGCCAACGCGAGCCGAGCCGCGCGGCCGCGGAGCGAGTGCGTCGGTCCGCGCTTGTGGCCTGCGCCGGTCGGTCGTGTCCCGCACATACCCTAGCGAGGTGCGCGCGTGCGCCGGTCGCCGATCCAGGCAAGCGCCGGACCGACGGCACTCGCGAAGCGAGCCAGCGGCTCGGCTCGCGTGTTCGCGTTCTCACCGACGCGAGACCGTCGCCCCGATCCGATGAGGGACAGCCCTAGTCGTTGTCGGGCTTGGTCTCGGCCGCGGCGGACTTCTTCGCCGCCCGCGCGGCGCGCGCGGCCTCGCGGTCGGCGGCGCGCTTCTGCTGCAACTCGAACTGGTTGCGCGCGGCGCGGGCGCCGAGGATGAAGCCGAGGAACATCCCGATCATCAGAATGCCCGGGATGAACAGGATGTGGCCGGAGGTCACTTCGCCGGCTCCTTGGTCGCGGTCTCGAGATCGCGGCGCAGCCGCGAGAGCTCGCCCTTGAGCGCCTGCTGGCGCCGCCACAGGAAGATCAGGAACAGCGCGGCGACGACCCACATCGCGGCGTACGCGAGGATCACGTGCTGCTCGTTCGTCTTGACGCGCTCGGCGGCCTTGAGGTGGGTCGCGTACGTCTGCTCGTTCGCGACCTTGATGATCGAGTTCGCGAACATCGGGTCGGCGTTCATCGCCGCCACGCACAGATCGCGCGCGTTCGGCGGCACCTGAGCGGCGGGCGCCGGTGGCGGCACGGGCTTGTCGGCGGCCTCCGGCTGCGCGAACGCCCAGGCGGG
>JBLMXA010000053.1:0-6877 GCA_050257515.1 Acidobacteriota bacterium
ACCCGCGCGGCCGCTGCCCGTCCTGTTCGACGCCGAGCCGCTTCGGCAGGTCGTCGTGAACCTGCTCGACAACGCGCGCCGCCACGCCAGCGAACAGCCCGGCGCGATCTCGCTGCGCCTCGATGCGGCGGGCCCCGCGCAGGTCCGCCTGGTGGTGGCGAGCGACGGCGAGCCGATCCGACCCGACGTCGAGCCGCACCTGTTCGAGCCCTTCTTCTCGACGCGCAGCCGCGGCAGCGGGCTCGGCCTGTATATTTGCCGCGAGCTGTGCGAGAGACACGGCGCCAGCGTCGACTACCGCCCGGCCCCGCCCGGGCACCGCCACCCCAACCAGTTCGTCGTGACGATGCGCACGCTGTACGAACTGACGCTGGTGCGCGAGGGCTACGCCGTCGACACCGCCTCGACCGCGGTCGTGCCGACGGTCTGCAGCTGCGTGCCGAGCGTGATGCCGTCGACCCATTCCTGCACGAGGTAGTGGACGCCGTCGGCCTGGCCGTGCGCGACGTAGTCGACGACGTTCGGGTGCTGCACGGTCGCGAGCAGCTCGGCCTCGCGTGCAAACCGTGCGAGGTCGAACGGCCGGTCCAGCTTGAGCACCTTGACCGCGACGATGCGGCCGGTCTCGTGGTCGCGTGCGCGAAACACCGAGCTCATGCCGCCGGCACCCGCCTGCGCGAGCAGCTCGAACCTCCCGGCGATCACCGACTCCATCGCGGTGACACCAGTATACCGTTGGTTTCTGCTACGATCTCGACGATGCCCGGCGAATGGGACGAAGGCGGCGTCACCCAGATCCGTGCGCCTTCCTTCGTCGATGCAAACAGCATCCTCGTCGCGGATGTCGATCCGCGGAGTCGCGGCTGGTTACGCGAGTTGCTCGCGGGTTACTTCGTCGTCGACGAGGTGGACAATGGTCGCACCGCGCTCGAGCGGCTGACCCGCGACCCACCGCGCGTGCTCGTCGTGGGCGGCTATCTCAGCGATGTAAGTGGCGCGGTGCTGCTCACCCACGCCGCCCGACACGGCCTGCTCGCGCCGAACAACAACGGGCCGGTCGCGTTCGTCGTCACCGAGAACCCCGGAGATCGCGTCGAGGTCGATCCCCAGCAGGTCGCGATCTACTACCACCTGACGCCGGCGCTGCCGCCCGAGCGCGTGCGCGAGCTGATCGGCCAGGCGATCGCGCACATGCCGGCGCGCGCGCACGTGCCGAGCGAGGACGACGCGATCCGCACGCGCATGATCCTCGACCACGCGAAGGTGATCGGCGCGCAGCCCGATCTCGCGAGCGCGCAGCAGGCGGCGATCGCCGCGGTGATGCAGCTCGTGCAGGCCGATCGCGTGCGCTGCCTGTACTACGACGACGACACGAACCAGCTGTGGTCCGAGGGCGAGACCGCGAGCGAGGTGCCGGCGAGCATCGGCATCACGGGCTTCGCGGTGCGCACGCGCGCGACCGTCGTCGTGCCGTTCGCGAGCGCCGAGGGGCTCTACCGCCGCGAGGTCGACGACCCGCAGGGCACCGGCCACGAGCGGCTGATCGTCCAGCCGGTCGCCGGACGCGACGGCCGCGTGCACGCCGTGCTGATCGTCGTGCGCGGTCCCGAGCGCGCGCCGTTCCTCGAGGAGGACGCGAAGCGCGTCGCCGGGCTCGCCGAGGCGTGGGCGCCGTTCATCCACCAGCTCGCGCTCGCACAGGAAGCGGCGCAGGTGCTCCACGACAAGGAGCAGGTCGAGGAGGGCGATCGCGAGCTGTTCCGCCAGGAGGCGATCGAGCACGTCGTGCGGCGCGGCATGCGCGGCGACGTGGTCCGCGTCCACCCGGCATGGGTGCACGCCGCCTACTGGATGGTCGTCGTGTCGCTGCTCGGCGCCGGCGCGTTCATGTACTTCGCGCGGGTCAGCCAGTACGCGGAGGGCCCGGCGGTCGTCCACGTCACCGGCCGCAGCGAGGTCACCGCGCACGAGGCCGGCACCGTGACCTCGCTCGAGGTCGCGCCGAACCAGGAGGTCAAGGAAGGTCAGGTCATCGCGCGGCTCTACGACAACGAGCAGGCGGC
Source organism: Acidobacteriota bacterium (assembly GCA_050257515.1). GTDB lineage: Bacteria > Myxococcota_A > Polyangia > Haliangiales > Haliangiaceae > JABFXX01. Next base: position 2,064 of record JBLMXA010000053.1, read on the forward strand.
GCGGCTGCGCTCGCTGCGCACCGAGTTCGAGCGCAAGCTCGTCGCGTACCTGCAGTCGCCGTCGGCGCCCGATGCCAAGCAGGGGCTGTCGGCGGTCGTCGCCGAGCGCGAGCGCGCCGAGGCCGGCGTCGAGGCGCGCGTGATCCGCGCGCCGCACGAAGGCATCGTCAAGGACGTGTTCGTCCACACCGGCCAGAAGGTCGACGCCGGCAAGACGATCGCGTCGATCGTCGACAAGGGCGCCGAGGAGGGGCTCTCGGTGCTCGCGTTCCTGCCCGGCAGCGAGCGGCCGCGCCTGCACGGCAAGCAGCGGCTGCGGCTGACGCTGCCGAGCTACCGCGGCGCGCGGTTCGCGCTCGAGGTGCGCGCGGTGTCCGCCGAGGTGCTCGGCCCCAGCGACGCGCGCGACCGCTACCTCGGCGATCGCCTCGGCGACAGCGTGCAGCTGCACGGCACGGTCGTCGTCGTCGAGGCGCGCATCAAGTCGCCGAAGTTCGAGTCCGAAGGCGAGACCTACGAGCTGCACGACGGCATGGTCGGCGTCGCCGAGGTGCAGCTCGCGTCGAAGTCCGTCCTCGAGACGCTGCTGCCGGGGTTGTGAATGGCGGATCGCTCGCGCCCCTCGCAGCAGATGATCGAGCAGATCCGGCGCTCGCAGCCGATCGCGGCGGCGCCCCAGCCGGCGCCGGCGATGGACACGCCGTCGATCGCCGAGGCCGAGCTGTTCCCATCGCTGCAGCGGCTCGCGCAGGCGCGCAAGGGCAAGGTCCCGTTCGTCCAGCAGCTCGAGTACACCGACTGCGGCCCGGCGTGCCTCGCGATGGTGCTGCGCTACCTCGGCCGCGAGGTCACGCTCGAGGAGGTGCGCGAGGCGACCGGCGGCGGCGGCCGCGAGGGCTCGAGCGCGCTCGCGCTCGTGCGCGGGGCCGAGTGGTACGGGCTGCGCGGCCGCGGGCTGTCGCTCGACGTCGATCACCTGAAGTTCCTGCCGGCCGGCACGATCCTGCACTGGGAGTTCAACCACTTCCTCGTGTTCGAGCGGATGACGCGCAAGGGCGCCGAGGTCGTCGATCCCGCGCGCGGCCGCCGCATCGTCGACGAGGGCGAGCTGCGCAAGGCGTTCACCGGCGTCGCGATCGTGTTCGAGAAGACCGACGCGTTCCAGCCGAAGAAGGCCGGCACCGGGCGGTTCCGCTGGTACATGCAGCAGCTCGCGGGCCAGCGGCACATCCTGTCGCGGATCGTCGTCACGTCGCTGCTGCTGCGCATCTTCGCGCTCGCGCTGCCGCTGGTCACCGCGGTCGTCGTCGACCGCGTGATCCCGCGTGGCGACGTCGGCCTGATGCTCGTCGTCGGCAGCGGCCTCGGCGGGCTGCTCGTGTTCCAGACGGTGTCGATGCTCGTGCGCACGCACCTGCTGCTGCAGCTGCGCACGAACCTCGACACGCGCCTCACGCTCGGGTTCGTCGACTACCTGTCGCGGCTGCCGTTCGACTTCTTCCAGCGGAGATCGACCGGCGACCTGATGATGCGCGTCAACAACAACGCGACCGTGCGCGAGGTGCTGACCGCGAACACGCTGTCGGCGCTGCTCGACGGGTTGTTCGTGATCGGCTACCTCGGCATCCTCGCGTGGCTGTCGCCGATGCTCGCCGCGGTCGCGGTCGCGCTCGGCGTCCTGCAGGTGCTCGTGTTCGTCGTCGCGCGCACGAAGTTCCGCGATCTGATGGCACGCTCGCTGGACACACAGGCGCGGTCCCAGGCCTACCTCGTCGAGGTGTTCGCCGGCATGCAAACCCTCAAGGCCGCGGCGGCGGAGGGGCGCGCGGTCGAGCGGTGGTCGAACCTCTACGTCGACGAGCTCAATGCCGCCCTCGATCGCGGCCGCGCGACCGCCCGCGTCGACGCGGTCACCGGGCTGCTCACCACCGCCTCGCCGCTGCTGCTGCTCATGCTCGGCGCGTTGCAGGTGATGAACGGGTCGCTCACGCTAGGTGGGATGCTCGCGGTGACGGCGATCGCGGCGGGGCTGCTCGGCCCGCTGACCTCCATGGTGCAGAGCGCGCTGCAGCTGCAGCTGCTCAGCGGCTACATGGATCGCGTCGACGACGTGCTCAACACCGCGCCGGAGTCGCTCGGGGTCGAGGCGGCGCGCGCGCCCAAGCTCACCGGCCGTGTCACGCTGCAGAACGTGTCGGTCCGCTACGGCGAGCGCTCGCCGCTGGTCGTGCGCGACGTCTCGCTCGACATCCGGCCGGGCTCGACCGTCGCGATCGTCGGCAAGAGCGGTTCGGGCAAGTCGACCGTCGCGAGCCTGATCGCCGGCATGTACCGGCCGGCGGAGGGCCGCATCCTGTTCGACGGCCACGACGCGACCCGGATCGAGCTGAAGAGCCTGCGCCGCCAGATCGGCGTCGTGTTCCAGCAGCCGTACCTGTTCGCGACGAGCATGCGCAACAACATCGCGCTCGTCGATCCCGGTGCGCCGCTCGATCGCATCGTGCAGGCGGCGCGCACCGCGTGCATCCACGACGACATCGAGGCGATGCCGATGGGCTACGACACGATCCTGTCCGACGGCGGGACGTCGCTGTCGGGCGGGCAGCGGCAGCGCGTCGCGCTCGCGCGCGCGCTCGTGCACCGGCCGTCGATCCTGATCCTCGACGAGGCGACGAGCGCGCTCGACGCCGAGACCGAGAAGCTCGTGATCGCAAACCTCGCGCGCGTGCAGTGCACGCGCATCGTGCTCGCGCACCGGCTGTCGACGATCGCGAACGCCGATCTCATCCTCGTCATGGACCAGGGCGAGATCGTCGAGGCGGGCACGCACCAGGAGCTGCTCGCGCACAACCAGATGTACAGCCGGCTCGTCGCCGCCCAGCTGCGCCCCGAGTCGGGGGTGGAGGTGTCATGACCAGGATCGAGGTCGTACTCGTACTCGTGCTCGTGCTCGGCGCATGCGCCGGCAGCGGCGACGATCCCGGTGCGGGCTCCGCGACGACCGCGCAGCCGACGCCGATCGTGTCGAACGAGCGCCGCATCGACACCGACGAGGAGCCCGGCTACATCGGCGTGCTCACGCCGCGCGAGACCGCGGAGATCACCGCGCCGTTCACGAGCAAGATCGTGTCGATCTCGGCCAAGCTCGGCGACGTCGTGGCGCAGGGCGACGTGCTCGCGCGCCTCGACGATCGGCCGATCCGCGAGGAGCTCGCGATCGAGAAGGCGACGCTCAAGGGCCACCAGGCGCAGGTCGCGCAGGCCTCGGTCGAGCACAGCGCCGCGGCCGCCCGGCTGCGCCGCGAGCAGAAGGGCATGAAGGAGGGCGTGTCGTCGCAGGCCGACGTCTCGGCGGCGACGTTCGAGCGCGGCAAGGCCGGCACGCAGGTGTCGCGCGCGGTCGCCGAGGTCGAGGAGCAGACGGCGCGCATCGAGGCGCTCGAGAAGAAGCTCGACGACGCGACGCTGATCGCGCCGATCGCGGGCAAGGTGGCGCTGCGCTATGTCGACGAGGGCGTGCGCGTCGTCGAGGGCCAGCCGGTGCTGCGCGTGATCAGCTCGGGCGAGCTGTACGTGAAGTTCGCGATCCCTGCGGCCGATGCGAAGAAGCTCAAGCCCGGCGATCCGATCGACGTGCGGTTCGAGACGACGAACATGCACGCGACCGGCGTCGTGCGCGACATCGCGCCCGAGCTCGATCCGGTGGCGCAGATGATCGTCGCCGAGGCGACGCTCGACAAGCCGCCCGCGGACCTGCAGGCCGGGCTCGTGTGCCGCATCCTGCCGAAGACCGATGCCAAGAAGTAGCTGGGCGCCCGCCCTGGACGGCGCGCTCGCCGACCAGGCGCGCGCCGCGGCCGGCGAGGTCGGCGAGATCCTCGCGGCGGCCCGCGTCGAGCCCGCCGACGCGGCCGGCGTCGCGCTGTTCTGGGCGTATCACCCCGGCGGCGAGCCGCGGCGCGAGGCCGCGATCGACGCGCTGTACGCCGCGATCGAGGAGCTCGACACGCCCGCGCTGCACGGCGGGCTCGTCGGCGCCGCGTGGGCGCTCGCGCACGTCGCCGACGGCGTCGACGAGGCGCTCGCGCAGGTCGACGAGCTGCTCGTCGACGACCTGCCGGTCTCGCACGATCTGATCGATGGCCTCGCCGGGCTGGTCGTGTACTGGCTCGCGCGGCCACGCTCGCCGGCGCGCGACGCCGGGCTCGCGCGCATCGTCGCGGTGCTCGAGGACACGCGCGAGGGCGCGACGTGGCGGACGCCGCCCGAGCTGCTCGCGCCCGAGCAGCGCGAGCGTCACCCCGGCGGCGTGCTCGACTGCGGGCTCGCGCACGGCGCGCCCGGTCCCATCGCGATGCTCGCGCGGCTCGACGAGCGCGTCGTCGATCCGCCGCTCGCCGCGCGGGCACGCGAGCTCGCGGCCGAGGCGACGCGCTGGCTGCTCGCGCAGCGGCTGGCGATGGCGGGCGCGAGCGCGTTTCCGGCGATCAGCGGCGGCGGCCCGGCACGCACCGCGTGGTGCTACGGCGATCCCGGCGCCGCGATGGCACTCGCGTGGACCGCGAGGGGCGAGGCCGAGGCGATCGCGCGCCGCGCCGCGCACCGCGATCCCGAGGACCGCGGCGTGACCGACGCATCGTTCTGCCACGGGGCGCTCGGCCTCGCGCACCTGTGGAACCGCTGGTTCCAGGCCACCGGCGACGAGCAGTTTCGCGGCGCGCTGCGCGACTGGATCGTGCGCGGGCTCGTGATGCCGCGGCCGGCGGCGCCCGGTCTGCTCGGGGGCGCGGCCGGGATCGGGCTCGTGCTGCTCG
>JBLMXA010000054.1:0-3073 GCA_050257515.1 Acidobacteriota bacterium
GCTCGTGCTCGATGCGGGCGCGCAGATCGAGCACGAGCACGAGTACGAGTACGAGCACGACCAACGCGGACCGTGGTCAATTAGGGACAGCCCCTAGGCCGGCTCGCGTGATTGCGCAGAACTTCCGGGCTGGCGTCTTGCGCTCGCGGGCTCGGCGTTTTTGCGTCTGCCGTGACCGGTCACGGCAGGTGGATGCGGTTGCCCGAGACGTGGCAGTTCGTCTGGTTGCAGCCGACGATGCCGCCGCTGGTCGACACCGTCGCGGACATCTGCTGGATGTTCGGGCAGCTCGTCGCGATCACCGTGAGCGGCGCGGTGACCGCAGTCGAGATGTAGAAGTTGCCGTTCTGCTGCGTGACGATGTCGGTGATCTTGTTGTTCGCGTCCTTCACGCGGATCGTCGCGCCGACCACCGGCGTCGCGCTGTTGACGGCGCTGTAGAGCGTGCCGGCGACCGTGAACCCGTGGTTGTGGCAGCCGTTCATGCAGTCGGTGCCCGGGTTGTGGTGGCCGTCGCCGATGTTCGCGGTGACCGGGTTGATGCAGCCGTTGCCCGGCGCGTCGACCATCGCCGCGTCGGGCGGCGCGGCGTTGTTGCTGCCGCTCCCGTTGTTGTTGCCGTTCGTCGTGCCGTTCCCCGCGTCCGTCCCTGAGGGGCCCGTTCCCGGTCCGGGGCCCGGACTCCCCACCATGCAACCGGTCAGGATCGCGAAGACAAATGGAACGACGCGCATGGTGTCATCCTAGTGCAATGTGAGGACCACGCGGTTGCGCAAATCGTGTACACGCCCGAGTTTGTTGGCATTCAAAACAGCGCGCGCAATGAATCCGGGATCCTCGTCGGCCGGCCGGCGGTCGTGACGAATGCCCACGTCGTCGCCGCGCGAGCGACGATGTGCACCCCGCGTACGACCTCCGTGCGGCGAACGCACGATGCCTGCTTCCACGACTCGACCCACGTCTCGGCGACCAGCTGGTCGTTCGCGAGCACCGGCGCGAGGTAATCGATCTCGTGGCGGCGCACGACGAACACCGCGCCGAGCTGCAGGTACTCGGGGTGGCCCCAGCCGCGCGCGACCGAGTGAGCGGTCGCCGCCTCGAGCACCCACCGCACGTAGACGAGGTTGGAGACATGGCCGAGCTCGTCGATGTCGGCGTCGGCGGCGACGATCGGAAACCGGAAGCGGTCGGGCACCGCGGCGAGGGTACTTGATATGGTCCGGGCATGGATCTCGGTGCGCGCCAGCTGCGGAGTCGTCTCGAGCACGGTCAGGCCCACCCGCTGGAGGCCGTGCAGCAGCTCGCCGCCGCCGCCGTCGAGGCCCCGACCCGCGCCGCGCGCCTGGACGCGTGCCACCTGCTCGGCGAGCTTGCCGGGCGCGCGCTCGGCGCCGAGTGGGACGCGGCGGAGCAGGCGGCGTTCGCGCTGCTCGAAGCGGCGCGCGTCGCCGACACCGCCGCCGACCGCCGCGGCGTGATCGCCGCGATGGGCCGCGGCTTCCGCAACCTGTGGCTGCTCCCGTTCCTCCACCGCCGGCTGTCCGACCGCGACGAGTCGATCGCGATCGCCGCGCTGCAGGCCGCCGGCGGCCTCGGCTTCCCCGCGCTCGAGGAAGCGGTCGCGGCGTATCTCACCGACAGCGCGCCGCCCGCGCTGCGCCGCGCCGCGATCGGCGCGCTCGGCCGCATGGGCGCGACCAGCGCCGCCGGCCGGCTCGTGCCGATCATCGGCGGCGATCCGCACGAGGCGGCCGCGGCGCTCGCCGCGCTGACCGAGATCCGCTCGCCGGTCGGTCGCGATGCCGCGATCGGCGTGCTCGAGGGTGAGCTCGAGGCCGAGGTCCAGATCGCCGCGGTGCGCTACCTCGCCGAGCTCGGCGCGCTCGAGGTGCTGCCCGTGCTGCGCCGGCTCGCGCGCCACGACGACGCCGAGATCCGGATCGCGGCGAGCCTCGCGTCGCGCGCGCTCAAGGCCGAACGCAGCCGCGATGCCGGCGAGCGCTTCCTCGTCGCGCTCAGCGAGCCCGATCGCGCCGTGCGCGCGGTGCTCGCGCGCCGGCTGCGCACGCTGCCGGTCGCCGACGTGCTCGAGCAGGCGGAGGTGCTGCTCGGCGAGGACGCCGCGGGCGTCGTCCAGGTGCTCGGCGAGATCCACGACAACGAGATCACGAAGTACCTGCTCGCGCTCGGCGCGCGCGCCGACCTGCCGATGCCGGTGCGCGCCCGCGCGATCGGCGCGATCGAGCCCGACGAGGCGTGGGAGCGCGACGAGCTCGGCAAGCTCGCGACCAGCGACGCCGCGGACGACGCGGTGCGCGCCGCGGCGATCCAGGCGATGGGCGCGTTCGCGACGAGCAGCGAGCTGATCGATCGCCTCGGCCACCTCGCGCGCTCGCCGTCGGCACAGCTGCGCGGCGCGCTGCTGTGGGCGCTCCAGCTCGCGCGCGTGGAGGATCGCGCCGCGATCGCGAAGGTCGTCGAGCCGCTGCTCGACGACGCCGACGCCGCCGTGAGGCGTCGCTCGGCCTACGTCGCCGGCAACCTCGGGCTCGCGCAGCTCGCGCCCGCGCTCGCCAGGCTGCTCGCGCAGGGCTCGCCGGCCGACCTCCGGCTCGCCGGCTACGTCGCGCTCGGCGAGCTCGGCATGCCGGGCGTCACCGACGCGGTCGTCGCCGCCGTGCGCCGCGAGGAGGATCCGCGCGTGCTCGGCGCCGCGTCGAACGCGCTGATCGCCGCCGGTCCCGACGCCGGCGCGCTCGCGCCTCTCACCGGCCGGATCACGCAGCTGCTCGGCGCGGCCGAGCCGCGGCTGCGCGAGGCCGGCGCCGAGATCGCGGGCCTTTTGGGCGGGGCCGTCCCCGCGACCGCGCTCGTGCCGCTCGCCGGCGACGACGCCGCGGCCGTGCGCGGCGCGGCGGTGTGGGCGCTCGGCAAGCTCGCCGATCCGGCGAGCGAGAAGGCGCTGCTGTCGGCGGTCCGCGACGACGATCCCGCGGTCCACGAGCGCGCGGCCGCCGGCCTGCTCCGGCTCGGCACGCCCGAGGCGCTCGCGCAGGCGATCGCGTTCGTGTCC
>JBLMXA010000055.1:0-17660 GCA_050257515.1 Acidobacteriota bacterium
TGACGTTGATGCGGTAGTAGAGGTCCTCGCGGAACGCCTTCGCCTCGACCATCTCGTCGAGGTCGCGGTTCGTCGCGGTGACGAGGCGCACGTCGATCGTGACCTCGCTCTCGCTGCCGACGGGGCGGACCTTGCGCTCCTGGATCGCGCGCAGCAGCTTCGGCTGGAGCGCGAGCGCCATCTCGCCGATCTCGTCGAGGAACAGCGTGCCGCCGTGCGCCTGCTGGAAAAGGCCCTGGCGCGAGCTCTTCGCGTCGGTGAACGCGCCCTTCGCGTGGCCGAACAGCTCGCTCTCGAGCAGCGCCTCGGGGACCGCCGCGCAGTTGATCGCGACGAACGGACCGCCTTTGCGGCGGCTGCGCTCGTGCACGGCGCGTGCGACGACCTCCTTGCCGGTGCCGCTCTCGCCGGTGATCAGCACGGTCGCGTCGGTGGCCGACACCTGATCGATCAGCGTGTAGACCTGCTGCATCGTCGGCGAGGCGCCGATCAGATCGCCGCGGCCGCGCGTCGACGCGACCACCTCGCGCAGCCGCTTCACCTCGCCGCGCAGCGACCGGTGCTCGGCGGCGCGGCGCACCGCGATCGCGAGCGCCTCGATCTCGACGGGCTTGGTGACGAAGTCGTACGCGCCGGCGCGGATCGCGCCGACCGCGGTCTCGAAGCTGCCGAACGCCGTCAGCACGATCACCGGCAGGTCGGGCCGGTCGGCGACGATGCGCTGGCACAGCTCGAGCCCGGTCATGCCCTTCATGTTGAGATCGGTGACGACGACGTCGACGTCGTGCCCGGGCAGCGCCGCGAGCGCATCGGCGCCGCCGCCGAACGCGACGACCGAGAAGCCGCGCTTCTTGAGCCCGAGCTGCACGAGATCGGTCATCTCCTTCTCGTCGTCGACGACGAACACCTTCGTCGGCTTGTCCCCCGTCACGGGATTCGCTCCTCCCAAGGAGCGCTCGCGCTCGCTGCGCTCGCACTCGCGTCGATCGATCGTCGTCGCTCCCTCACGCCGCACCTCGGGCCGAAGCTGGAGCGGGGTGGGCTTCGCCCGACCCGCGGGGAAGGTACACGGTGAACGCCGAGCCCTTGCCGGGTGCCGACTGCACGTCGATCCAGCCGCCGTGCTCGCGCACGATGCCCCACGTCACCGACAGGCCGAGCCCGGTGCCATCGCCGACGGGCTTGGTGGTGAAGAACGGCTCGAAGATGCGGTCGCGGGTTGCATCGTCCATGCCGACGCCCGTATCACGGACCTCGATCGCCATCCACGTCCGCGACGGGCCGCCGACGTAGGGCGGCGGTACCTGATCGACGACGCGCGCCGCGATGGTGACCTTGCCGCCGTCGGACATCGCCTGGATCGCGTTCACGACCAGGTTCGTCAGCACCTGGTGGAGCTGGCCGTCGTCGGCCTCGACGCGCAGCGTGTCGTCGGCAGGTGGCAGCTCGATCGTGACGTTCGCCTTGCGCGCGATCGTCGCGAGCAGCTCGCCGACGCGCGCGGCGAGCGCGGTGACGTTGACCGGTGCCTTCTGCAGCGCGCGCGGGCGCGCGAAGTCGAGCAGCTGGCGGATCAGCGCGGTCATCCGCTCCGACTGCTCGCTGATGATGCGCGCGGAATCACCGACGTCGGCGCCCTCGACCTCGCGGTCGCGGATCAGGCGCGCGCGGCCCGACACGACGTTGAGCGGCGTGCCGAGCTCGTGCGCGAGCCCCGACGCGAGCTTGCCGACGGTCGTGAGCCGGTCGGCATGGCGCAGCTGCTCGGTCGCGGCCTCACGCTGGCCGCGCTCGTCGGCGAGCCGCTCGCACATCAGGTTGATCTCGTTGGCGAGCTCGCCGAGCTCGTCGCGCTGGGCGAGGTGCAAGGGACCGCTGAGATCGCCGGTGCCGACGCGGCGCGCCTTCGAGGCGAGCCGCGAGATCGGGCGGCCGATGAACACGACGCCGAGCGCGAGCGCGAGCGCCGCGGCGATCGCGACCTCGCTCGCGGAGCCGAGGATCTCGTTGCGCAGCGAGTCGCGCGTGTAGCGATCCATCTCGGCGAGCGACTGCTCGATCTCGATCGCGCCCTGGCGCGTCTCGGGCACGTCGACGGGAATGTACGTCAGCAGCGAGTCGCGCTCGGGATCCTTGATCACGACGACCTCGCCGCGCGCGAGCGGTGCGAGCTGATCCTTGCTGACCTTCGGCCCGGTGTCGCCGGTCGCGTCGAGCCAGCGCCACTTCGCGCCGATGTGCTCGCTCTGGCTCGACGCCTCCTTGAGGAACTGGCGCGCCGCGGCCTCGCCGTCGCGCGTCCACACGTCGGCCATGCCGCGCGACAGCGCACGGCCGAGCGCCGTCGCCTCGGCGCGCATCTGCTTGTCGAACACGTCGCGCTCGCGGCGATAGTCGAAGAACCCCTGGATCAGCGCCACGAGGGCCACGCCGATCACCAGGGCGGCAATGAATTTGCGCGTTAACCGCATGCCCCCGAAGAGTTCTACCCGATCGGCCAAGGCCACGGGTCCCAGCAGACCGTGACCCATGTCAGCAAGACTCCTCGGGGTTCATGATGCGGCTGGGGCCAAATGCCCCACTGCCGGATTGTGCCAACCTGCCCCGAAGAGGTGCGTGAAGACGCGATTAACTTCGCTGGCGCGGATCCTGAAGCAGCCTGTGACGTGCTGCCCAAGAACATCCTCGTCCCGACGGATCTCAGCGAGGGTGCCGAGGAGGCCCTCGACTACGCGTGCGAGCTCGCGAAGACGTTCGGCGCGAAGTTGCACCTGCTGAACGTGATCGGGATCCCGGTGCTGGGAGTGCCGGAGCTCGGGGTCGCGCTGACCAGCTCGGTCATCGACTCGCTGATCCGTGACAACCAGCAGGCACTCCAGAAGCTCGCCGCCGCCAAGCGCGGCGACGTCGTCATCGGCGAGGTCCTGCTGCGCACCGGCGACGCGCGAGACGTCATCAACCAGACCGCGAAGGATCTGAGCTGCGATCTGATCGTGATGGGCACGCACGGCCGGCGAGGCGTTTCGCGCGCGCTGCTCGGCAGCGTGACCGAGACCGTCGTGAGGACCGCGCCGTGTCCGGTGCTCACCGTTCGCGCGCACACGAGCGTGCACCCCGGGCGCGACGAAGTCGCGGCCTAGGCGTTTGACGGCAACGACCGCGGGGACGACCATGAGGGACGTGACGTTGGGGTACGAGCGCCGGAGGCGGATGGTGACCGAGCAGCTGCGGCGCCGCGGGATCTCCGAGCCGAGCGTGCTCGCGGCGTTCGCGAACGTGCCGCGCGAGGAGTTCGTCGCGGCCGACCAGCGCGAGCACGCGTACGAGGACGGGCCGCTCGGGATCGGCTACGGGCAGACGATCTCGCAGCCGTACGTCGTCGCGATCACGGTCGAGGCACTCGCGCTGCGCGGTCACGAGCGCGTGCTCGAGATCGGCACCGGCTCCGGCTATGCGGCGGCGATCCTGTCGCGGCTCGCGCGCGAGGTGCACACCGTCGAGCGGATCGAGGAGCTCGCGCGTGCCGCGACCGAGCGGCTCGCGCGGCTCGGCTACGAGAACGTGACCGTCCATCACGCCGACGGCTCGCTCGGCTGGCCCGGCGCGGCGCCGTACGACGCGATCGCGGTTGCCGCCGGCGCGCCGGCGCCGCCGCAGCCGCTGCTCGAGCAGCTCGCGCTCGGCGGCCGGCTCGTGCTGCCGACCGGCAGCGAGCGCGATCAGCGGCTCGTGCGGATCACGCGGCGAGACGAGGCGACGTACGTCGAGGACGACCTCGGCGCGGTGCGGTTCGTGCCGCTGCTCGGCGAGGCCGGCTGGCCGACCGACAATTGAGCAGGCCTGATTCAGGTTGAGATGACCGCGCCCGGCGACGGGATCTTCGCGCAGCGCGAGGCGCGACGAGGGAGCGGGCAGGCAGCCCGCGACCGAGGAGCAACGAAGCGATGCGCGAAAAGACCGAGCCCGGCGCGGTCAGATCAGCCTGAATCAGGCCTACGATCGCGCGCATGCGCCTTCGCGTCGTGGGGTTCGCGCTGCTCGTCGCGGCATGCGGTGACAACCAGGCGGTCGCGCCCGAGCTCGTCGCGACCGCGACCGAGCCGCCGGGCGCCAACTGCGCGAACGGCGGGATCGCGATCGAGACCGGTCGCGACACGAACGGCAACGGCATGCTCGACGGCGACGAGGTCACGCAGACGAAGTAGGCGTGCTCGCCCGACGAGCTCGTCGCCGTCGTCGCCGAGCCGCCCGGGGCGAACTGTCCGGGCGGCGGACAGGCGATCGAGAGCGGGCCCGACCTCAACGGCGACGGCGTGCTCGAGCCCGACGAGGTGCGCTCGGTGACCTACCTGTGCGATCCGCCGCGCCCGACGACGATCGTCGGCAGCTTCTACGTCCACAACGATCTCGACGCCGCGCAGCTCGCCGGCATCACGTCGATCACCGGCGATCTCGTGATCGACGCGCCGGGCCTGGCGACGATCGATCTGAGCGCGCTCGCGACGGTCGGCCGCGACATCCTCGTGCAGGACACCGACTTCGCGACGCTGTCGCTGCCGCAGCTCGCGACCATCGGCGGCGAGCTGTTCGTCGCGCTGCCGTCGCTGACGTCGCTCGACGTGCCCGCGCTGACGTCGACCGGCGGCTACTTCGCGGTGTCGAGCACGCAGCTGACGGCGCTGTCCGCGCCGGTGCTCGCGACCGCCGGCGACCTCGCGATCGAGACGAACGCGCAGCTCCAGACGCTCGCGTTCCCGCAGCTCACCGCGTGCACCGGCGCGTTCATCGTCACCGACAACCCGATGCTGCCGACGTGCGCGGCCCAGGCACTCGCCACTCAGTGCGGCGCGCCGTCGCCGACGATCTCGGGCAACGCGGCGGCTTGTCCTTAGGCCGCCTTGGTCGCCGCGGCCTTGATGGCCTCGATCTCGAGCGTGATCTCGAGCTTGTCGCCGACGAGGAAGCCCCCGGTCTCGAGCGCGACGTTCCACGTCAGGCCGAAGTCCTTGCGGCTGATCGAGGTCTTCGCCGAGAACCCGGTACGCAGGCCGCCCCACGGATCCTTGACGCGCTCGCCGCCCTCGACGTCGAGCGTGACCGGACGGGTGACGCCGTGGATCGTGAGGTCGCCGCTGACCGCGTAGCGATCGCTGCCCTGCTTCTCGATCGCCTTGCTGGCGAACGTGATCTGCGGGTACTTCGCGACGTCGAGGAAGTCCGGCGAGCGCAGGTGGTCGTCGCGCTTCTGCTCCTCGGTGTAGATCGACGCGGCGTCGATCTGGACCTCGATGCGCGAGCGGGTGAGGTCCTCGGAGTCGAGCTCGAGCTTGCCGCCCCACTGGAGGAAGCGGCCGTGGACCTTCGACACCATGAGGTGACGGGCGTGGAACTGGACGCTGGAGTGCGAGAGATCGAAGGTCCAGGGTTCTGCGGACATGACGTATGCTCCTTGAGTTCTCTTTGTTGACTTGGTTCTGTTTCGTAACCAAGATGAAGAATGAGAACCCCATGACGCTCCCGCAAGAGGGCACACCGATGTCACCGAGGAACAAAACGTTGCACCGACCCGCTGCGTGCCCCGCCGTGCGAGAGGTGCTGAACCGCGTCGGCGACAAGTGGAGCGTGCAGATCGTCGCGCTGCTCGGCGAAGGGCCCACGAGATTCAGCGAGTTGCGGCGTCAGATCGAGGGCATCTCGCAACGCATGCTCACGCTGACGTTGCGCAACCTCGAGCGCGACGGGCTCGTCGTTCGAACGGTGTTTGCCGAAATCCCACCCCGTGTCGAGTACGAGCTGACGAAGCTCGGCGAGACGTTGCTCGAGCCGATCCAGGGGCTCGCGGAGTGGGCCGAGGCGAACCGCACCGCGATCCAGGCGAGCCGCGAGACCTACGACGGCAGGATCAAGCGGCCTTCGGCGGGATCTTCGTCATCGCCCGCTCGGCGAGCGCGGTGATCGTGAGGCTGGGGTTGACGCCGAGGTTGGCGCCGACCGCGGAGCCGTCGACGACGTACAGGTTGTGGTACCCGAACACGCGGTGCGACTCGTCGATCACGCCGTGCTCGGCGTCGGCGCCCATCACGCAGCCGCCGATGCAGTGCGCGGTCATCGGCATGTCGAGCAGGATCTCGCTCGTCGACGTGATCGGGATGCCGCCGAAATCCTCGGCCGCGCGGCGCGCGAACGCGTTCGCCTGCGGGATGTTCGTCGGGATCCGCTGACCGTCGGTCGCCAGCTGGCGCTCGAACGGCCAGAACCAGCGCCGCTTGCGCCGCATGCGCAAGGTCGCGTCGATCGTCTGCATGACGAGGAGGATCAGCGTCTCGCGCGCGAACCCGAATGGCCATGCGGCGCGCGCGAACCGGATCGGGTGCCGGAACGCGCTCGCGAGCCACTTGAGGATGCGCATGCGGCCCTTGCCGTCGACGAGCATCGTCGCGATCAGGCCGAGCACGTCGGAGCCCTTCGGGTAGCGCGTCGCCTCGATGTGCGTGAACCGATCGATGTGGATGCCCGAGCCGATCGCGATGCCCTTGGACATGTCGAAGCGCGCGCCGGGGAACCGCACGCCGAGGATCGACTCGGAGTTCGTGCGCACGTCGTGGCCGAGCCGATCGGACAGGTTCGGCAGCGCGCCGGTCTCCTTCATCTTGAGCAGCAGATCCATCGTGCCGAGCGCCGATCCCGAGAGCACGACGTGGCGCGCGGTGATCGTGCGGCGCTGCTTGAACACGCGCGCGGTCGAGCGCTCGATCGTGAGCACGTAGCCATCGCTGCCGTCCGCCGCGCCGCGCGGGCGGACGTCGACGACGCGCGTCTGCTCGAGCACCTTCGCGCCGCGCTGCTCGGCGAAGTAGAGGTAGTTCTTGTCGAGCGTGTTCTTCGCGTTGTAGCGGCAACCGACCATGCAGCCGCCGCAGCCGATGCAGCCCGAGCGCGCCGGCCCTTCGCCGCCGAAGAACGGATCGGGGTGCTCCTTGCCGGGGCCCTCGCCGAAGTACACCGCGACGTCGGTCTTGTAGAACGTGTCGCCGAAGCCCTGCTTCTTCGCGATCTCGTGGAGCATCGTGTCGGCGTCGCCGAGGATCTGGTTCTCGGTGACGCCGAGCATCCGCTTCGCCGACGCGAAGTGCGCCGGCATCTCGTGCTCCCAATCGGCGAGCCCCTTCCACGAGCCCTCGCGCCAGACGATCTCGGGCGGCACGAGCAGCGTGTTCGCGTAGGTGATCGAGCCGCCGCCGACCGCGTTGCCGCACAGGATCATCACGTGCTGGAACGGCCGCATGTCGTAGAAGCCGTAGAGGCCGAGGCGCGGGCGCCAGATCCAGCGGCGCAGGTTCCACGTCGATTTCGGGAAGTCCTCGGCGCGCCACCGCTTGCCCATCTCGATCACGCAGACCGAGTAGCCCTTCTCGGCGAGCCGGCACGCGGACACGCTGCCGCCGAAGCCCGAGCCGACGACCACGAAGTCGTGGTCGAAGTCTTCAATGTGTGAGGCGGTTTCGGGCATCGGCCGCACTATACGATCCGGACGCCGCGATGACTCGTAGATGACGGCGTGAGGGAAGCAAAGCTGCGGGTCATGGCGCTGGGCGTCGTCGGGCTCGCGGGGGCGCTGACGCTGGCCGCGTTCGTGGCACCGAACCATGCGGCGGCGGCGGCGCGCACGTACGTGCCGCGCGACGCGGGGGAGACCGTCGCGCACGTGCCGCCGCGCGATCCGCGCGAGGTCGCCGAGCGCGCCGCGCTGGCGGCGTCGCCGGAGCGAGTCGAGCTCGCGGTCGAGCTCGCGCGCGGTGACATCCAGCGCGCGCGCGCGCTTTCGGATCCGCGCTACCTCGGGCGCGCGCAGGCGACGCTGCGCAGGTGGTGGGGGATGGCGGAGCCGCCGCCCGACGTGCTGCTGCTGCGCGCGACGATCGAGCAGTCGCTGCACGACTTTCGCGCGGCGCGTGCGGATCTCGATCAGCTGATCGCGCGCCGGCCCGAGGACGCCCAGGCGCACCTGACGCGCGCGGTGGTCGCGACGGTGACCGCCGACTACGCGGCGGCGCGCGCGTCGTGCGACGCGGTGGCACGGCTCGCGACGCCGCTCGTCGCGATGACCTGTCGCGCGCCGCTCGACGCGCTCGCCGGCGATGCCGATGGCGCGTACGAGGCGCTCGCGCGCGAGCTCGAACGTGCGCGGCGCGTGGATCCGGCGCTGCGCGGCTGGGCGCTGACGACGCTCGCCGAGCTCGCGATCCAGCGCGGCGACGAGGCGCGGGCGGCGGAGCACCTGCGGTTCGCGCTCGCGCTCGATCCCGACGACGCCTACGCGCGCGCCGCGCTCGCCGACGTGCTGCTCGAGCAGCACGATCCGGCAGCCGCCTCGCAGCTGTGCGCCGGCTACGAGCAGATCGACAACCTGCTCGTGCGCCGCGCGATCGCCGAGCACCGCGCGCACGGCCCCGAGGCCGATGCGCTGACGCAGAAGATGCACGAGCGCATCGCCGCCGCCGCCGAGCGCGGAGACCGCGTGCACATGCGCGAGGAGGCGATGTTCGAGCTCGCGGTCGACACCGACCAGCCGCGCGCGCTCGCGCTCGCGAAGGAGAACTGGACGGTGCAGAAGGAGCTCGCCGATGCGCGGCTGCTTGCCGAGGCAGCGGCCGACCGCACCGATGCCGAGCCGGTGATCGCGTGGGCTCGCGCGACCGGCGTGCACGACGCGCGCCTCGAGCGCGCACTGGAGAGGCTGCGATGACGCGCCTGATCGTGTTGCTGATCGTCGCGAGCGCCGCGCCTGCCTGGGCGCACAAGCCGAGCGACGCGCACCTCGCGCTCGAGGTCGACGGCGCGCGCATCACCGGCCGCCTCGACGTGGCCGTCCGCGATCTCGATGGCGCGCTCGGCGTCGACGCGAACGGCGACGGCGCGATCACGTGGGGCGAGCTCGAGGCCGCGGCGCCGCGGATCGCCGCGTACGTCACCGATCGCGTCGCGATCGCGGGCTGCCCGATGGCGCTCGGCGCGCCGGCGCTGGTCGATCTCTCCGACGGCGCGTACTGGGCGCTACCCGTGCGCGCGACGTGCGCGCGCGCGCCGACGTCGCTCGCGATCACGTACCGGCTGCTGTTCGACATCGACGCACAGCACCGCGGGCTCGTCCACGTCGCCGGCCAGACGCTGATCGTGCGCGACGGCGCGCCGGTGGTGGCCGAGCTCGGCGCCGCGACGTCGATCCGCTCGTTCGTGCGCGAGGGCGTGTGGCACATCTGGATGGGGCTCGATCACATCCTGTTCCTCGCGTGCCTGATCCTGCCCGCGGTGTGGCGCCGCAACTCGTTCCGCGACGTCACGCGCGAGGTGTTCGAGATCGTGACCGCGTTCACGCTCGCGCACTCGATCACGCTCGTGATCTCGGCGGTCGGCCTCGTGCGGCTGCCGTCGCGGTTCGTCGAGACCGCGATCGCGCTGTCGGTGGTCGCCGCCGCGGCCAACAACCTCGTGCGCGCGATCGACGCGCGGTGGGCCGTCGCGTTCGCGCTCGGCCTGCTGCACGGCTTCGGCTTCTCGGCGGTGCTCGTCGATCTCGGCCTGCCGTCGCGCGAGCTGATCGGCGCGCTGCTCGGCTTCAACGTCGGCGTCGAGATCGGCCAGGCGGCGATCGTGCTCGTCCTGTTGCCGGCGCTCTACCTCGCGCGCCGAACGCTCGCCTACCAGGCGCTGCTCTGGGGCGGCTCGGGCGCGGTCGCGGTGATCGCGTCGATCTGGTCCTACCAGCGCTGCTTCCCGTGAGGAGACCCATGCGTTTCGCCTTGCTTGCCTTGCTCGTGGCGTGCTCGCACGCATCCCCCGATCCCGTTCCCGCTCCGGCTCCGGCTCCGGCTCCGGCTCGTGCGGCCCCCAGGTCACTGCAGCCGGCGCAGGATCTCGGCCCGGTCGCGTCGCGGCTCGCGTACGAGGCCGCGCACCGGCCTGCGACCGCCGTCTCCGCCGAGCGCGTGTTCGACGCGCTCGAGCGCGCCGGCATCTCGCTCGCCGATCGCACGCAGTACGCCGGCGTCGCGATGAAGGCCGCGTACTGCGCCGGCGGCCGCTCCGCCGACGGCCTCGTCGTCGCGATCTGCGAGTACCCGTCGCACGAGGCCGCGCTCGCCGGCAAGGCGTTCATGGATCGCGAGTTCCCGCTCGCGACCGCCGAGCGCGAGGTCCGCGGCTCGACCGTGATGACCGCCGTCGGCGCGAGCCGCGCCCGCGCGCTGTCCGCTTTTCAGACGCTGTGATCCGCAACGTCCAACCAGGAGATCCGATCAGATGAGACTACGAACCAGACTGCTCGGCGGGGTGACGGCCCTCGCCACGACGCTGGCGCCCGCGGTGGGCCTCGCGTCGAGCCACCGGGAGGCGCCGTTCATCACGAAGAACCCGAAAGTCGACGGCACCGACTTCTACATGTTCAACAGCTACGAGTCCGGGCGTAGCGGCTACGTCACGATCCTCGCGAACTACCTGCCGGTGCAGGACGCGTACGGCGGCCCGAACTTCTTCGGGCTCGATCCGGACGCGCTCTACGAGATCCACGTCGACAACGACGGCGACGCCAAGGAGGACCTGACGTTCCAGTTCAGCTTCCAGACCGCGCTCGCGAGCTCCGGCAGCGGCATCACGCTGCCGGTCGGCCCGTCGGGGGCCGCGAAGAACATCAGCATCCCGTTCGCGACGATCGGCAGCGTGTCGGCGGGCTCCGAGGCCAACCGCAACATCCTCGACACGTACACGGTCAAGCTGATCCGCGGCCCGCGCCGCACCGGCACGGCCTCGTCGATCGTCAAGGCGGGCACCGCCGACGGCACGTTCGCCAAGCCGCTCGACAACATCGGCACGAAGACGATCCCGAACTACGGCGCCTACGCGCAGTCGTTCATGTACGACGTCGACATCCCGGGCTGCACGCCGCCGAGCGGCACGCACCCGCGCGTGTTCGTCGGCCAGCGCAAGGAAGGCTTCTCGGTCAACCTCGGCCAGATCTTCGACCTCGTGCACCTCGACACCGCGGGCACGAACGGCGTCGCGAACGTCGTCGGTGCGCCCGATCAGGGCTTCAACATCCTCGCCGACAAGAACATCACGACGCTCGCGCTCGAGGTGCCGGCGGCGTGCCTGACGTCGGCCTCGAGCACGACGATCGGTGCCTGGACGACCGCGAGCGTGCGCCAGGCGCGCGTGATCAACCCGACCGGCACGTTCAGCGAGCCGTCGCGCGAAGGCGGGCCGTGGGTGCAGGTGTCGCGCCTCGGCATGCCGCTCGTCAACGAGGTCGTGATCGGCCTCGCCGACAAGGACCGGTTCAACGGCAGCGAGCCGAAGGACGACGCCCAGTTCGCCGATTACGTCACGAACCCGACGCTGCCGAAGGTGCTCGGCATCCTGTTCGGCGGCGCGGGCGTCACCGAGCCGAGCAACTTCCCGCGCACCGATCTCGTCACCGCGTTCCTGCAGGGCGTGCCCGGCGTCAACGCGAACGGCTCGACGGCGGAGATGGTGCGGCTCAACACCGCGATCCCGGCGACGCCGAAGGGCTCGCAGAACTTCTACGGCGCGGTCGGCTGCTTCGACGCGCCGACCTCGAGCTCGAACGCCGTGCTGAACCCGACGGGCCACACCGACTGCGACCCGGCCGGGTTCCCGAACGGCCGCCGCCCCGGGGACGACGTCGTCGACGTCGCGATCCGCGTCGCGATGGGCGCGCTCGTCAACACGACCGCCGCGCCGACCGGCGGCTGCATCCACGCCGGCCAGTCGGGCTGCCTGCCGTACGTCGACGGCGCGGGCGTCAGCGACGCCGACTTCGACGCGACGTTCCCGTACCTCAAGACCCCGCTGCCGGGGGCGCCGTGAAGACGGTGGTGATCGCGCTGCTGCTCGCCGCGTGCGGCGGCGGCCACGGCAAGCCGATGCCCGACACGCCGCCGCAGCCGATGCCGGACGCGATGCCCGATGCGCCGCCGCAGCCCGCGACGCTCACGTCGTACGTGATCGATCTGGTGCAGCACCAGACGGCGGACGACACCGCGCCGAAGCCGTACAGCGAGTTCAGCGCGCTGCCCGATCCCGACACGATGAACGGCAGCGCGTACGCGCCGCTGTTCCCGTGACCGCTACTTCTTCTTGCGTGACAGCAGATCGCCGAGGGTGCCGAGCTTCTGCGGCGCCCTCGGCGCGTGCTCGCCGACCTCGGCGGCGCTCGCGTCGCTCGACGCGGCGAGCGACAGCGACAGCCGGCGGCGCTCGTGATCGATCGCGAGCACGGTCGCCTCGACGGTCTGGCCGACCTGCACGACCTCCTTCGGGTGGTGGATGCGGCGGCCGGCGCCGAGCTCGCTGATGTGGACGAGGCCCTCGACGCCGGGGGAGACCTCGACGAACGCGCCGAACGGCTGCAGCCGCGTGATCGTGCCGGTGACGCGCGCGCCCTCGGCGAGCTTCGCGGTCGCGTCGCGCCACGGATCGCTCGCGAGCGCCTTGAGCGACAGCGCGACGCGCTCGCCGCCCTTGTCGTCGGGCTCGACCGACAGCACCGCGACGTCGACGTCCTGGCCGAGCGCGAGCACGTCCTCCGGCTTGTCGACGCGCGTGAAGCCAAGCTCGGAGACGTGCAGCATGCCCTCGATGCCGCCGACGTCGACGAACGCGCCGAACGGCTTGAAGCCGACGACCTTGCCGCGCAGCACCGCGCCCGGCACGAGCTTCTTGCGCGTCTCGCCGGCGAGCTTGGTCTTCGCCTCCTCGAGCAGCGCGCGGCGCGACAGCACGAGATTGCCGCGCTCGTAGCGCGTGATGCGGAACTGCAGCCGCTGGCCGACGAACCCGTTCAGATCGTCGACGAACCGCGCGTCGATCTGCGACGCGGGACAGAACCCGCGCACGCCGGCGACGTCGACCGACACGCCGCCCTTGACGACCTCGGTGACGAGGCCGTCGACCGGCAGCCCGAGCTCGTGTGCCTGCGCGAGCTCGGCGCTCGCCTGCGGCCCGCGCGCGACCTTCGTGCGGAGCGTGAGCACGCCGCCCGCATCGGCGACGACGCGCGCCTCGAGGGTGTCGCCCACCGCGACGAGCAGCTTGCCCTCGGCGTCGGAGACCTGCGCGCGATCGAGCTGGCCCTCGGCCTTGCCGCCGAGATCGACGAACACGGCATCCTTGCCGATCGAGATCACGCGGCCCGCGATCATGTCGCCGACGCGCGGGCGCTTGCCCTGCTTCGGCTGGTTCTTCTCGCTCTCCGCGAACATCGCGGCGAAATCGTCTTCTTCGTTGGTGCTCATGGCTGGACTACCGGTGCGGGGACGACCAGGATAGCGCCGGCGCGGCCGTCCGCGACGAACGCGTTGCCGTTGGTGCCGGCGACCGCGTTGCGCGCGCCCTTGACGGTCGGCGCGCTCGCGACCTCGCTCAGCTTGCCGTCGGGCGCGAGGCTCGCGAACACGACGCGCGCGGCGCCGCCCGCGGCCGCGACGACGGCGTGGCGCGACGGTGCATAGTCGATCGCGTCGAGCCCGCCGCCCACCGCGAGCGTGCCGAGCTCCGCGCCGGTCGCGGCGTCGAGCGCGACCAGGTGATCCGGGCACACGACGAGCAGGTGGTTCGCGCCGGTGTCGAACGCGAGCCCCTTCGGGCCGTCCTCGCCGCACTTCGGCTGCCACCGCTTCGTGACCTCGTGCGTCTTGAGGTCGATCGCGAGCGTCGCGTCCTTGTCCTCGAGGTTCGTGAAGAACACGCCTCGCTGGTCGTCGACCGCGAAGCCTTCGGGCTCGCCGTCGAGCGCGATCTTGGCCTTCTCGGCCGGGTGCGCGGGCGACGCCGCGTCGAGGATGCGGATCGACTTGTCGCGAGGCGTGGTCACCCACACCTCCTTCGTCGCCGCGACGTACTGCAGGCCGTCGGGCGACGAGTCGAGCGTCGCGCAGTCCTGCTTCTTCAGGGTCGCGGCGTCGATCGCGCACACGCTCGAGTCGCCGCGGTTGCCGACGTACACGATGCCGTCGCCGACGGTCGCCGAGCTGGGACCGACGAGCCGCTTGTGACCGCGCCGCTCGACCTCCTTGGTCGGGAAGCCCTCGATCGGCGTCAGCTGCTCGGTCTTCGCATCGATCACGTCGACGCGGCCGGTGCCGCCCGCGGGCACCCACACGCGATCGTGCGCCGGCTCGTACGCGAGGTAATCGAGGAACACCGGTCCGGTCGCGCCGGGCAGCGCGATCGCGTGCGGCGGCTTCGCGTGCGCGGACGCGACCGCCGCGGGGATCCCCGGCGGCGGCGAGCCCGGCCTGGAGTGGCTACACGCGATCAGCGCGACGAGCAGACAGCGACGCATGGCGTCGTGTATCACGGCTCAGTTCGCGGCGGCGCGCACCTCGGCCGGCTTCGCGACCGGCTTGGTCAGGTCGACCGGCTCGGGCACGTGCGCGCGCGGCGCGCCGGCGAGGCCGAGCGCCTTCGCGTTGAGGAAGCCGACCTTGCGCATCGCCCAGTCCCACACGCGGGTCGGCAGCAGCGCGTTGAGCCACAGCACGAGGTGGGTGGAGCGCGGTGCGACGTAGCGCGCCGACGGCCGGCGGGCGCGGACCGCGCGCGTGATCGCCTTCGCGATCACGATCGGGTTCGACGCGAACCGATCGGCCGTCTTCGACATCTGCTCGTACTTCTCGACCGCGACCTTGTACGGCGTCTCGGCGAACGCGCCGAGCCCCGACACCGCGGTCGCCTCGAAGTTCGTGCGGATCACGCCCGGCTCGATCAGCACGACATCGACGCCGAACGGCCGCAGCTCGTAGCGCAGCGCCTCCGACAGGCTCTCGACCGCGTACTTCGTGGAGTTGTAGACGCCGAAGTAGGGCAGGGTGATGCGCCCGCCGACGCTCGACACGTTGATGATGCGACCGCTGCGCCGCTCGCGCATCTTCGGCAGGAACGCGCGCGTGACGTTGAGCAGGCCGAACACGTTCGTCTCGAACTGCCGGCGCGTCTCGCTGTCGCTGATCTCGGACGTCGGCCCGAGCACGCCGAACCCGGCGTTGTTGACGAGCACGTCGACGCCACGGCCGTCGGTCAGCCGGTCGACCTCGGTCACGGCCGAGGCGATCGACGCGGGCGAGGTGACGTCGAGCAGCAGCGTGTCGAGCTTGCTCGCGCCAGCCTCCTGCTTGACCTTCGCGAGCTCGGCCGGCTTGCGGCCGCTCGCGATCACGTGGTGGCCGAGGCGAGCGAGGTGGAGCGCGGTCTGGCGGCCGATGCCGGCGGTGGCTCCGGTGATGAGGACGGTCTTCGAGGTCGTGGACATGGTCGTAGCTCCTGGATGGGATAGGAATGAACGTTCATTCCGCATGAGGGACCAAAAAAACGAGGCATTGCCTCGCGATGGACATCGGGGACGAGCGGGTCAGGCGCGGATCGCCTCCCACATGCATTGCTCGGCGGTGGCCCAGTCGGCCTGGTCGAGCGGCGTCTTGATCTCGACGCAGTTGCGGATGACGCCGGTGAACGCGCCCATGACGAGCGCCATCAGCAGTCGCGGGTCGGTCTTCTTCAGCTCGCCGCGCGCCTGGGCCGACACGATCACGCTGCCGAACAGCCCGAGCATGCGCTGCTCGAGCGCGCGGCTCTCGGGGTCGAGATACGGGGCGTGATGGTGCAGCTCGAGGAACACGAACGACTTGACGTGCGTCGACGCGAACTTCGCCATCCGCATCCACAGCATGCGGAACTGCTCGCGCGCGCCGGCCGGCGGCCGGAAGTCGTCGATCACGAGGTGCGCGAACCGGGTCTTCTCCTGGCGGTAGAGCTCGTTGACGAGCGCTTCCTTGGACTCGAAGTAGCGGTAGATCGTGCCGGCGCCGACACCCGCGCGTTCGGCGATCTCGGGCACCGCCGTGCCGTAGAACCCGCGCTCGACGAACAGGTCGAGCGCCGCGGCGATGATCGCCTCGTGCTTGTCGTGGGCCGCGAGGTTGCGCGAGCTCGGGCGGCTGGGCGCCGCTCGGTGCTGTTTCGCGTTCGTCTCGGCCACACGGAATGAATATTCATTCCGCGACGAATCCGCAAGAGGATTCTTTCGACATTCTTCCAAGTGACTGAAACCTCAACGAGAGATCGCCAGCTGCGCCCACAATGCGAAGTGGTCGGAGACGTTCCCGGCCTCGGCCGTGGCGAACGCCTGGGTGCGAAATCCGCGCGTGTAGATGCCGTCGAGCTTCATCGCGAGCCACTCGCTCGTCGCGCCGCTGCTGGCGACGGGCGTCGCGTAGCCGTGCGCGCGCATCAGCTGCTCGAGCCGGTTGTCCTGGGTCGTGGTCGGAACGGGGATGACGTGCGCGAGCCAGGTGAACGGGCTCGTGTTGAAGTCGCCCGCGATGATGACCGGCGTGCGCTGGCGTGAGGCGTGGGCGATCACCGGCTCGAGCTGATGACGCCGCTGCGCGACCGTGAGGCGATTCGTCAGGTGCACCGCGTAGACCGTGATCGGTTGACCGTCGACGCGCAGCGTGGCCGCGAGCGCGGCGCGCCGGCGCTCGTCGTTGACGTGGACGTTGTAGTAGGGCAGCTCGATCACCTGTGCCGAGTCGATCGGCGCACGCGACACGATCGCGACGCCGTCGGTGCCGTCGCGGTCGGCGAACTCCGGCTCGTAGACGGCATGGAAGCCGAACGCGCGCGCGATCTCGCACGCCGAGCTGCAGCCGTGGTGCCCGTGCACCTCCTCGAGCACGATCAGGTCGGCGCCGCGCAGCGCCGGATCGGCGCGCAGCGCGCGTGCGATGACCGCGCCGGGCTCGCCGTGCAGGTTGAACGTCACGACGCGGAACGCATGAGGTAGCGGCTGCGTGCTCGCGCGCTGCGGAAACGTCGTCTCGATCGCGGGATCGGGCGCTGGCCCGTGAGCGCAGGCGGCGAGCGACATGGCGGCGAGCGCGAGCGTGCGGATGGCCATGGTCGGTTGACCTAGCATCGCGCGCGGCGTTTGTCCGAGCGGCGCGAGCGTGCCGCGAGTTGCCGCGACTTGCTCGGGAAATCACCGAGTGCGGCCGGCGGCTGCAGCCTCGCGACGTGCGTGGGCCTTCGACATCGCCCAGCTGCAGATCGGGCAGCGCGCCGGCTCGTGCCCGCGGGCCGGGCAGTGCGTGCGGCCGAAGTAGATGATCTGGAGGTGGAGCGCGTGCCAGCGCTCGCGCGGGAACACGTCCTTGAGGTCGCGCTCGGTCTCCTCGACGTTGCGCGCGCGCGACAGCTGCCAGCGCGCGGCGAGCCGGTGGATGTGCGTGTCGACCGGGAACGCCGGCACGCCGAACGCCTGCACCATCACGACGCTCGCGGTCTTGTGGCCGACCCCGGGCAGCTGCTCGAGCGCTTCGAAGTCGGCGGGCACGCGGCCGCCGTGCTCGGCAACCAGCGTGCGCGCGAGCGCGGCGAGGTTCTTCGCCTTCGTCGGCGCGAGCCCGCACGTGCGGATGTAGCGGAGGATCTGCGGTGCGCGCAGCTTCGCGAGCGACGCGGCATCGGGCGCGCACGCGAACAGCGCGGGCGTCACGAGGTTGACGCGCGCGTCGGTGCACTGCGCGGAGAGCACGGTCGCGACGAGCAGCTGGAACGGATCCTCGTGATCGAGCGGCATGGCCGGC
>JBLMXA010000056.1:0-7681 GCA_050257515.1 Acidobacteriota bacterium
CCGCGATCATCCCGCGCGACCGCGTGATCACGGTCGCCGCGGGCGCGCGGAGGATCGAGCACGAGTACGAGGACGAGCACGAGTACGATACCGGAACCGGATCGCGATCCGGATCCGGATCCGGATCCGAGCCCGAGCCCGAGCCCGATCTCCGCGTCCTCGCGCACCCGCGCGTCTCCACGATCCTCGCGATCTACCGCGCGCTCGAGCGCCAGCGTCCGCTCGCGCTCGTCCATCCGAAGCAGCCGCTCGCGGTGCCTGCCCTGCCCACCGATGCCGCGCTCGTGCTGTTCACGTCGGGCTCCACCGGCACGCCGCGCGGCGTCGTCCACACGCGCAGCTCGCTCGCCGGCGCGATCGCGGCGAACCCGCTCGGCTGGCGCGCCGACGATCGCTGGCTAGCGTGCCTGCCGCTCGCGCACGCCGGTGGCGCATCGATCGTCGTGCGCTGCCTCGCCGCGCGCCGGCCGCTCGTGCTCCACGAGGGCGACTTCGACGCGGCGCGCGTGGCCGAGCTCGCGAGCGCGCGCCGCGCGACCCTCGCGTCGCTCGTGCCGACGCAGCTCGCGGCGCTCGTCGATCACGGCCTGCGCGCGCCACTCCGCGCGATCCTCGTCGGCGGCGCCGCGAGCGCGCCAGCGCTGCTCGCCCGCGCGCGCGAGCTCCCGCTGCGCGTGACGTACGGCCTCACCGAGACGTTCGGCCAGCTCGCGACCGCGCCGGCGCCCGGCGCGCCGATGCAGCCGCTGACCGGCGTCGAGCTGACCGCGGGCACGCGCGAGGCGCCGGCGCGGATCCGCGTGCGCGGGCCGATGCTCGCCGCGCGCTACCTCGACGGCGCCGCGATCGCGCCCGCGTTCGAGACCGCGGACCTCGGCTTCGTCGAGGCCGGCGCGCTGCACGTCGTCGGCCGCGTCGACGACGTGATCGTCACCGGCGGCGAGAACGTCCATCCCGCGCAGGTCGAGGCCGTGCTCGCGGCGACGCCCGGCGTCCGCGCCGCGTGCGTGTTCGGCCTGCCCGACGCGCGCTGGGGACAGATCGTCGCCGCCGCCGTCGCGATCGATCCGGCGCGCTTCGATCGCGCCGGCGCGCTCGCCCGCTGGCATGCCGCGCTGCCATCCCATGCACGCCCGCGCCGGATCGCCGCGGTCGCCGCGCTGCCGGTGTTGCCCGCGGGCAAGCTCGATCGCCGCGCCGCCTCCGCGATCCCCACGGAGCCGCTCGAATACGGTTGATGCTATATCCAGCGCGTGGCGAGGTTCCTCGACGCTTCCGCTCGCGCCGCGTTCAAGCAGGCGATCGAGGCGATCGAGGGCTGCTCGGCGGCCGAGGTCGTCGTCGCCGTCCGCCAGCGCTCCGCCGCCTACCGCCACGCGAACGTGATCGTCGGCGCCGCGGTCGCGTTCGCCGGGCTCGCTGCGATGCTGTACTCGTCGCACGTGTTCCAGCTGAGCTCGATCCTCGTCGACCCGTTCGTCGTCGGCGTGCTCGCGGGTCTCGTCGTCGAGCTCGTGCCACAGCTCAAGCGCTACCTGACGCGCCCGACCTCGCGCGCCGCGCACGTCCTGCGCGCCGCGCGCGCGACGTTCGTCGAGCGCGGCGTCCACCACACGACCGGCCGCAGCGGCCTGCTCGTGTACATCTCGTGGCTCGAGCGCCGGGTCGCGCTCGTCGCCGATGCCGGGCTCGCGACCACGCTGCCCGAAGGCGTGCTCGCGCGCGCCGAGGCCGAGCTGACGCGCACGATGCGCGAGGGCGGCGCCGCGGTCGCGCGCCGGCTCGAGGCGCTCGCGCCGGACTGCGAGCGCGCGATGCCGCGCTCGGCGAACGACGTCAACGAGCTCCCCGACGAGATCGACGGAGAGGCGTGACAGGCATGAGACGCCGGCTCCTCCTGATCGCGCTCGTGCTGTGCGCGCTCGCCGGCGTCGCGTTCGCGCGCCCCGGCGGCGGCGAGAGCTTCTCGGGCGGTGGCGGCCACTCGAGCGGCGGCGGCAGCGGCGGCGGCGAGGCGATCTTCGAGCTGATCTACTGGACGATCCGGCTGACGTTCTACTACCCGCAGGTCGGCCTGCCGCTCCTCGGCGGCATCCTCGCCCTCGTGATCTGGTCCGCACACCAGCAGCGCCAGAACAAGGACTGGGACAGCGGCCCGCCGGTCGCGCCCGAGCGCGCGATCCAGCTCGACGACCTGCGCCGGCTCGATCCGGACTTCTCGCAGGTGCTGTTCGAGGACTTCGCGTTCCGGCTGTTCTCGGCCGCCCACCGCGCCCGCGGCTCCGAGCAGTCGCTCGCGCAGGTCGCGCCGTACGTGTCCAAGGATGCGCGCGGCGAGCTCGCGATGCGCGAGCCGATCGGCGAGCCGATCGTGCAGGTGATCGTCGGCGCGATGCGCGTCGTCAACCTGTCGCTGCCGCCCGCCGCGACCGACGCCGACGGCAAGCCGGCGCGCGTGCGCATCGCGCTCGAGCTCGAGGCGAACACGCAGACGTCGCAGCACACGTACTACTCGGTCGAGACGTGGCTGTTCGGGCGCGACGCGACGCGCACGAGCAAGCCGCCGGGCGCGTCGAAGGGGTTTCCGTGCCCGAACTGCGGCGCGCCGTGGCAGGCGAGCGCGACCGGCACGCAGCAGTGCGCGTCGTGCGGGCAGATCGTCGACAACGGCCGCTTCGACTGGCTCGTCGAGCGGATCTCGCTCGTGTCCCAGGACGAGCGCCCGCCGACGCTCACCACCGAGGTCCCCGAGCGCGGCACCGATCTGGCGACGTACCGCCAGCCCGGCATCGACGCGCGCTGGCAGCAGCTGCTCGCCGACGATCCCGCGCTCGCCGAGACCGCGCTGCGCGAGCGGCTCGGCATGATCTACTCGCAGCTCAACACCGCGTGGTCGAACAACGATCTGAAGCCGGTGCGCGGGCTCGTCTCCGACGGCCTCTACGACTACCTGCAGTACTGGATCGACGCCTACAAGCGCCAGGGCCTGCGCAACGCGCTCGTCGACATGCGGCTGACCGGGACGACGATCGCGAAGGTCGTGCGCGACCGCTGGTACGACGCGGTGACCGTGCGGATCTGGGGCAAGGGCAAGGACTACGTCGTGCGCAGCGACTCCGGCCGCGTCGTCCGCGGCTCGAAGCACACCGACCGCGCGTACAGCGAGTACTGGACGCTGATCCGGAGCGCCGCGCGCAAGGGCGCCGCGCGCACCGAGCCTGCGTGCAGCAACTGCGGCGCGCCGCTGCACATCACGATGTCGGGCGAGTGCGAGCACTGCGGGGCGCACGTCACATCCGGCGAGTTCGACTGGGTGGTGTCGAAGATCGAGCAGGATGACACCTATCGCGGGTAGCGATGGGGTAAGCGCTCGCCCACGACACCGCGATTTCGCGGTACCACTTTGGAAGCCTATGCGGATGGCATCGCTTGTCCTGGCGCTGGCGGCGTGTGGTGGCCCTGCGGCCAAACCGGATGCCGCGATCGATGCACCCCCTGACGTCGCGGTCGACGCCGACACGCACGTCACCGGCACGTGGATCGACACCTATTACGAGACGAACGGCTCGGTGAAGGTGCCGAGCTGCACGAGCGCACCCGTCGCGATCGTCGTCGATCCGAACACCGCGCAGTTCACGTCGTACACCGGCAGCTGCCAGTCCGACGGCACGTTCAAGCTGAACACGCCGCAGCTCGCGAGCTACTACCTGCGCGCCGGCGGCGAGCTGTTCGCGACGACGGCGCACTCCGGGCTCGACCTTTCGGACGATCACCTCGGCCGGCCCGACGTGGCGTCGGCGGTCGGCGTCGATCTGACGCTCGATCTGTCGAACCTCGTGACGTGGGCCAACGGCGACCTGCTCGTCGCGTTCTCCGCGAACACCGGGTTCTCGCAGAGCCTCGTGTTCTCGTCGAGCGCGCCGGCGCCCGGCGACACCGCGGTCAGCGCGACGACACCGTGGCTCGGCTACCAGCTCGACAGCAGCAAGAGCGACGACCTGCAGATCTTCCAGCTCGCGACGCACCAGACGACCGGCGGGCTCGCGTACGTCTCGCTCGATCGCTCGTACGGCGCGGCGCCGCTGACGATGGCGCTCAACACGCCGGCGCGCGTGCCGGCGAGCGGTACCGACGCGTTCGCCGCGCCAACCCAGAGCCAGTCGTTCCTCGCGGTCGATGCGGGCAGCTTCGATACGTTCGCGTCGATCGCGACGCCGAGCACGGCGGTGCGCACGATCGGCGCCACGATCTACGCGTCGCCGACGCCCGACACGCTGCCGTCGCCGCCGCTCGTGTCGTTCTCGCAGAACAGCACCGGGCTCACGACGCTCAACTTCGGCAACGTGAGGTTCGGCGACCCGTTCCCCGCCGGCTGGCAACGCCGCGTGCGCGTCGACGAGTCGTTCGTCACGAGCTACACGTTCAACGGCGCGACCGGCTCGCTGTCGGCCGACGTCACCTACGCGGTGCCGTTCGCGACCGCGCAGACCGGCACGCTCGCCGCGCCGCTCGGTCCGCCGACGCAGGTCACGATCGACGGCGTCGGCGCGTTCTCCGCCGACACGATCAGCCAGACGCCGGTGATCGCGTGGTCGCCGCCGAGCGTCGGCGTGCCGACCGACTACGAGATCACCGCGTTCGAGGTGCACGGCAACGGCGCGATCCTGACGTTCGTGCCGGTGCTCCGCCTGGTCGTCAGCGACGCGACGAGCGTGCGCATCCCGAGCGGCTACATGCTCGGCCAGCGCCAGTACGTGCTCGAGGTGACATCGCGGCTGCGCGTCGGCATCGATCCGCCGCTGACGCCGTTCCACATGGGCATGAAGAGCGCGACCGCGGGCGTGCTGACCGCGCTCGTCAACACCGCGTTCTAGCGCAGGCTGCGAACGACGAGCTGGACGCCCGTCACTGCATCCGTCTTCGACTTCAGCTCGACGGTGACCCTCGCCACGCCCACGTGGGCGTCAGACTCGGCGACTGCGACGTCGAACTTGCCGGGGCGCAGGGCGTGGATCGTGAACCTCCCAGCCGCGTCTGACTTGCCATCGAGGAACGTGCCTTTCGCGGTGACAAGCACGCCCGGAACAGGCGCCCCACTCTCGTCGACGACCACGCCGCTGATCGTCGCCTCCTGGTCTAGCTCGATATCGGCGATGACGTCGTCGCGATCGAGCGCCACTCTCGACAGCCCATGTGCCGATCCGTCTGGCGCCATGGCGGAGACCTCGATTCGCCCCAGCGGCATGTGGTCGAACGCATACCGCCCGTCTGCAGCGGAGAGCACGTGCGGCCAGGACAGGCTCCCGATGTGTTCGACCGTGACCGTCGCGCCGGGGACGGGATGGCCATGGCGCAGCACGCGACCGTGGAGCGTCGCCTCGACCGCAACGAGCCCCCCGTCGAACACGCGCCAGAGAACGCGTTGACGCACGATCTTGTCGACCACGTCTGGAGGGCGTTGCTCGGACGGGAGGTGCCAGATCCACGGATGGGCTCCCAGCGAAACCGCCGCGCGCCCCGCATCCGCCAGATCGAACGCGCCGCCCACGTGGTAGCTGTCCTGCGTGACCTCGGCCTGAAGTTCCGCGTTCATGCGGGCGAGCAGACGACCGTCGACCGCGCTTCGCACATCGATGTGCCGCAGCGTGAGTGCAAGCAGCAGGGTCCCGTCCCGGACGAGCGTGCCGGCAATGGTCGGCTCGGAACCGGACGCGATCCTGGAGACGAGGCTGCCATCGCTCGTCTCGCGGATCTCGAGATCGCGACCGATGCCCGCTGCGACGACGCGCCGGCGATCCGGTGCGAGGAACGTGAGGAACGCGCGCGGCAGCTCGTAGCCACGAGCCCCGGTCGCCAGGTCGTAGCCGCCGATGCGCCCGGCATTCGGGATCGGAAACACCATCGTCCTGGCATCGGCGACGGCTAGCAGCACGTGCCGACGGTCCGCTGCATACCCGACCGCGCCCATCACATCATCGTCGAGCGCGATGCGGGACTGGATCTGGCGCTGGTCGACATTCCAGACCTCGACGTGACGTCGATCGCGCCACGACAGTGCCACCGCGCCATCCGGTGACAGGCTGCCACCGTCGCTGCGTCCGCCGAGGTCGAGCTCGACGCGAGCGTGCTCGACGTCCCAGATCTGCGAGTGCGCCATCGCGACGAGCAGCCGCCGCCCGTGCTCGTCGAGGGCGACCGCGTCGGGCGACCTCACCGCGATGCGTGCGATCGCGTGGCCGTCGCGCCCATCGAGCACGACCACGCCATCCTTCGCGACGCCCGCGAGCCGGCGGCCGTCCATGCTCCATGCGATCGGCTCGCGAAGCGGCTCGTGCGAGACCGGCGCCGACGTTGCCGTGTCGATGATCGTGACCTCGCCGTCCTGCGCGCGTACAGCGAGGCGATCACCGGATGCGTGCAGCAGGCTTCCCGAGATCGCGATCGTTCCAGGCGGGATTGCCACCGGCTGCATACCTGCATCGAGATCCCTGATCACCAAGATCGACGAGTTTTCTCGCGGCACGACGAGAACGTGACCGTCGGGGCTGAACAAGAGTCCCCCGGACATCCCGGAAGGATCGTCGAAGCTCCCGAGCAGCGATCCAGTCGCGGCATGCCACATTCGCACGATTCCGTCCGAGCCGAGCGTGGCGACGCGCTCGCCGTCGGGGCTCACCACGGCGCGAGAGAACACGCCGAGTTGGTCGAGCGATGACACCAGCTGCCCGTGCTCGATGTCCCACACGCGCGCGGCGCCATCGGCACCCGTCGTCACCAGCCAGCGACCGTTCGGGCTGAACTGGCACTCCAGCGCGGCGGTCGCGTGCGCCGCGAACGTCGACACGACGCGGCCGGATGCGAGATCGGAGATGCGCACCGTGCCATCGACGTGGCACGTCGCGAGCCGCGCGCCGTCGGGCGAGAGGCTACCCTTTCCGAACGACTGGACGCCGAGCTGGAAGCCCCGGATCGCGGCTCCGGTCGCGACCTCCCACTCCTTGACAGCGCCGTCACCCGTCACGGTGACGAGCGTCTTGCCGTCGGGGGTGAGCTGACCGCGCACCACGTTCATCTGCGCGGTGCCGACCTCGATCGCGCGCACCGCGGCGCCGGTCGCCGCGTCCCACATCCGCGCCATGCGGTCGTCGCCGGTCGTGATCACGAGACGATCGTCCGGCGTGAACATCACGCTGCGAATCGCGCCGCCGTGCGCCTTGGTCGTGAACACGCGAGCTCCGGTCGCGACATCCCAGACCGACAGCACGCCGCCATCTTTGTTCGCGATGTGGCGGCCGTCATGCGACCACACCGCACCTTGCGTCCGAGTCTCGATCGTCCGCACGATCGTCCAGTCCGACACCCGCGCGATTCCGACCGCGCTCCCGCATGCGGCCAGACCGAGCGTGCCATCGGGGCTGAAGGCGATGCCAGGCGTGTCGTTTCCGTCGGGAACCCTGCAGTCCAGCTCGCGCACGACCGACTCGACGCGCCGCATCGCCGTCCCGAGCATGAACCGCAGCTCGGGGCTGGTGTCGCCGCTCTTGTACGCCTCGTTCAGCCACGCGAGCGCGCGCGTGGTGTTGCCGGCGAGCAACTCCTGGCGCCCCTGCTCCTCCATCAGCCGGACGTTCTCCTGCTGCGCCTTCGTCTTCGCCGCGTCGGCCACCGCGCGCTCGTGCTC
>JBLMXA010000057.1:0-8750 GCA_050257515.1 Acidobacteriota bacterium
GTGGTGGCGACCAGGATCTTCATCGCCGCCGAACATACGGCAGCTGCGTCACCAGTTGTAGCCGAGCTTGTAGCCGGCACACACCTTCGCCGTCTCGGCGTGCGGCGAGGTCACGCTCATCCACACGGTGTCCTGGCTGTCGCCGCAGCCGAAGATCTGGAACTCGATCGGCGCGCTCGCGCAGCAGCCGTGCGCGCCGTTCGGGGCGACGTCGTCGTAGGTGCCGCCCGGGCACTGCGAGAACGCGCAGCTCTGGTACGCGCACACGACCAGCCCGCCCTGCTCGACCTTCACGAACGGATCGATCGTGTTGAAGATCCCGGCGGTCGCGTTGTACGTGTACCAGGCCTCGGGCGCGTCCATCGACAGCGTGCCGCTCTTCCACAGCGCGCTGCCATTCTCGACGGGCACCGCCTGCGCGGTGTCGAGCGAGCCGCGATCGAGATCGGCGCTCGTCACGCTCGCGCACGGGTTCGAGCTGAAACAGCCGTAGAGCAGGAACAGAACAAGCCAGCGCATGGCCGAAGCCTAGACCGCGCGTGCCGGCATCGGGTGGCGAACGCCGGCATGCGCCGTGAGATCGCCGTGGGGTCGCCGGGCCGCTACGGTCCCTCGCGGAACGCGATCAGCCGCATGACGGAGCGCCCGGCTGCCGACTGGGTCGCCGTCGCGTCGTAGGTACCGGCCGACGTCGCGAGCATGTCCTCGATGGTGTCGTACGACACGGTGACGCGGGTCGTGAAGCCGGGACCCGGCGCCACCACCGCGTACTCGACGTAGTCGGCGCCCACGATCAGGTCGCTCGCGTTGGTCGTGGTCGCCGGTCCGCTGTCGACGGCGGTCGTGGTGGTCTGCGTGGCGACCGCGGTGACGTCGAGCGGGTTGGTGCGGGCGAGCCCCTGGTACTCGAGGATCCGGATCTCGGGTCGGGTCATGGTCCCCGCGAACGTCACGGTGATCGTGTTCGCGGCCGTGCCGCCCTGGATGTTCGCCGCGTAGTAGCAGTCCTCGGTCCCGAACCCCGAGCTGGTCACGGCCGAGCCGATCTCGGTGTACGTGTTGCCGTCACTGTCGATCACCGACGACACGCCGGTCCCCCCGAACCAGCTGACGACGACGAGGTTCAGGTTCCCCGCCGCCTGCGCGGTCTGGAACGGCTGCGCGATCGAGGCCGAGTCCGCGAACACGCCGCCGGTCCCCTGCACGAACTTCGGCGGCAGCGGCGCCCCGCTGCCGGCGTCGGCCGGCGGCGCGCCACCACCGCCCGGGGCGGTGACCGTGTAGCCGCCTGCGAGCACCGCGCTGCGATCACCGATCGTCACGGTCACGTCGTAGCTGCCCTCCGGCAGCCCGGCCGGGACCGTGCCGTCGAGCTGCTGCTCGCTCACGCGCGCGGCGTCGGACAGCGGCGTGCTGCCGACGGCGACGGACATCGTGCCGACCACCGTCGTGCCGTGATCGAGGTTGCTCGTGATCGGCAGGTGGAAGCCGGTGCCGTCGATCTGGATCGCGACGTCGGACGTGCTCGGCCCCGAAGCGGGATCCACGCGGTCGACCGCGAGCGCTCCCGACTGCCACCCCGTGCAGCCGCTCGCGAGCACCCCGACGAACGCGGTGCACGCGCGGATCGCTCGCAACGGCGACGCGAGGCCCACGCATCGATCATACACGCCGACGAACGAGCTGGTGGCGGCCGTTTGGTCGCGCCTGGACCACCTGTTCCTACAACGCGGTCGTCGCCGTCGTGCTCGCACGAGCTCGTCGCTGCGACCCGGCCCGCGCCGTGGTCCCCGGCGATCCCGCGCTGAACGGTCATGTAACCCACGATTCTTACGCCGTTCCGGCATTGCCCCCGAAGGCGACCGTCCCTACAGTCGGGGCCCACGAATTTCTTGGAGGCTCGCGATGAGTAAGCGTCTGGTGGTGAAGTCAGCGGTCAAGGCAGGCGGTCAGGATCTGAACCACAACCGCAAGCGTCTCGTCGTGAAGTCGGCGGTCAAGGCCGGCGGTCAGCAGTTGAACCACAACGGCAAGCGTCTGGTCGTCAAGTCGGCGGTCCAGGCCGGCGCCCTGACCATGAACCACAACGGCAAGCGCCTGGTCGTCAGGTCGGCCGTCAAGGCCGGCCACAGCGGCTTGAACCACAACGGCAAGCGCCTGGTCGTCAAGTCGGCCGTCAAGGCCGGCCACAGCGGCTTGAACCACAACGGCAAGCGCCTCGTCGTCAAGTCGGCGGTCAAGGCCGGCGGGATCGCCACGTCACCGGGCGCGAACTGAGCTAGCTCGCGCCGGCGCGGTCGCGCGACGGCCTTCCGGCTGTCACTTCTCGATCGTGACCTTCACCGGCGCCGTCCACGCCTTGTCCTCGGCGGTGTAGTAGAGGTACGCGCTCGTCGCGGGGGCCTCGTACGTGCCCGGCGTCTGCGCGAGCAGGTCGAGATCGAGGTCCTTCTTCGCGTTCGGCGCCATCGCGCGCCAGTACAGGATCACCTCGCGCGGGCGGGTCTCGTAGAAGTCGACGAGGCCCTTGTCGCGCAGCTCCTTGAGCTGCCAGGTCTGGAACACCGTGCCGCCCGGGATGCCGATGCGCGCGAGCGTCATCGGGATGCCTGCGGCGGTCTTGTTCTCGACGTGCGCGTGGAGCTTGACGCCCTCGCCGAGCTTGACGTGATCCTTCGCGAGCTGCGTCGTCACGCTGACCTTCGCCGCCGCCGACGACTGCGGGCGCGCCGCGCGGTACTCGATCGCGATCGTGTAGGGCAGCGACGCGCCGCCCGCGAGCTCGAGCTCGATCGTGTTCTTGCCCGGCACGAGCTGGCTCGCGAGATCGTCGAACACGAGCGCGTCCTTGCGGCCCTTCTCGAACGCGATCGTGCCCGCCGGCTTGCCGTTGACGATCACGGTCGCGGTGCCCGAGGCCTGCATCTGGCGCGAGTGCTCGCTGTACGCGGTCATCGCCTTGAGGCCGAGGATCGTCGCCTGCGTGTTGCTCCACGCGCCGAAGCCGCCGCGCTTGGCGTTGAGGTAGTCGACCGCGCGGCGGATCTGCGACTCGTACTCGTTGCTCGGCGACGCCTTGATCAGCGCGAGCGTCGCGAGCGACGTCGTCTCGATCTGCAGCGACTCGCCGCCCGACATCGTGATCGACTCCTTCGCGCCGGTCCAGCTGCCGTCCTTGTCCTGCATGGTCGCGAGCCGCTTGACCATGTCAGGCGCGGCCGCGTCCTTCTCGAGCACGGCGGTGTTCGCCGCGAGCGCGAGCAGGTAGGGATCCTTCGTCGTGCTGCCGAGCTCGCGCTGGGCCGCGAGCTCCTTGTCGAGGCCCTTCGTGCGGTGCGCCTCGGACAGCGCCCACATGATGTAGGCGTTCGTCGTCTGCGTGCTCGCGCGGCCGAACGAGTCGAGCGCCTCCTGCGAGCGCAAGAACCCGCCCTTGCCGTCGCGGCGGCTCATCAGCCAGTCCGCGGTGCGCTCGACCATCGCGTGATCGACGTCGTAGACCTTCGCCATGTCGGCGAACTCCATGAGGACGTACGCGGTGAGCGCCTCGTGGCCGGGCGTGTGGCCGAACCACTCGTAGCCCTTGTTCGGCGTCTCGTAGCCGGTGAGCAGCTTGTAGCCGCGATCGAGCGTGCCCTGCGTCTTCTGGATCAGCGCGGTGTCGGCGGCGTCGTTCGCGCCGAGGTACGCCATGATCATCACGTTGGGGTAGTTCGACGACGACGTCTGCTCGAAGCAGCCGCCGGGCTCGCGGATCATGCCCTCCATGCCCTTCGTCATCGACGCGAGCGGCGACGGGTACATCGTCACGGTCGCGTGGATCGACCCCGGCAGCGCGCCGGACAGATCGATCGAGTGGTGCGCGCGCGTGCCGGTCTTCGCGGTGCCCGACGCCGAGCCCTCGAACGGGAAGCCGAGCGGCACGACGCGGATCTTCTTGTCGAGGTTGTCGTCGAGGCCGAGCGCGCGCACGCCGAGGTGAACGTCGGCATCGCCGTCGGTCGCGACGACCCGCAACGCGTAGAACAGGCTCGTCTTGTCGTGCGCAGCGAGGTGGAGCTTGCCCTCGGGGTTACCGGCGAGCTGGAACGCCGCGCCGAACCGCGCGTCGATCGTCGCGTCGACCGCGTCGTCGGTCTCGTTCGTCACGGTGACCGGCAGCCGGATCTCGTCGCCGCTCGTCACCTCGACGGGCAGGTGCGCGTCGACCGACAGCGGCATCTTCGACTGGATCACGGTCTCGCCGATGCCCGGCACGCCGCCCGCCGACACGCCCTCGGCGGTCGCGCGGAACGAGGTCACCGCATCGGACACGAAGAAGCCGACCGCCGCGGTGCCGTCGGAGCCGGTCTGCACGCTCGGGTTCCAGTAGATCGTCTCTCGGAAGTCGGTGCGCGGGCCCTCGTAGCCCTTGTGATACTCGGGCACCGGGAACACGCGCACCGGCGACCAGCCGTTGACCATCTCGCCGTTGTCGTCACCGGCGGCGAGCTGGTCGTTCGCGGCGATGCGCCGCTGCATCGGCTGCTTGAAGTCGGCGTCCTTCGCCATCTCCGCCTTCTTGGCGGGCCTGTCCTCCTTCCGCTCCGCGCGCGCGACCTTGTCGACGCCGGCGAAGCCGCCGCCCTTCGCGCCCTGCGCGGCGCCCGCGGGAGCGTGCATCGCGTGGGCGAGGTGGGCCCGCGGCGGCGCCGGCGTCGGCTCCGGCGCCGGCGGCGCGGCCATCGGCGCCTCGGCACGCGCCTCGTCCATGCCCATGTTCGCGGCGCCGGTCGTCGCGGTGTAGTCGACCGGCGGCGGCGGCGGCGGCGGCTCGAGCACGGGCCGCCACTCGAAGCGGCGGTAGCCGCGGGTCGCGAGCAGCGCGTCCATCGCGGCGGCGGCGTCGGGCTTCTGCGAGAAGTAGTAGCTCGGCTCCTCGATCGGATCCTGCGCGGTCGCGCCGAGCTCCGGATCGAGGTAGAGGTGCGCGAGGATCTTCGCGCTCTTGTCGTCGGCGAACGTCAGCACGGTGTCGTCGACGACCGCGACGCCGACGCTGGCCTTGACCGGCTTGCCGCTCGGATCGGTCGTCTTGACGTGCAGCTGCACGTGATCGCGCGGCGAGTACTGCTTCTTGTCCGCGGTCAGCTCGATCTTGAGGTCCTTGCCGCGGTTGCGATAGACGAGGCGCTCGGCGAGCGGCTCCTTCTTCGTCGAGAACAACGTCACGCGCACGGCGCCTTCCGCCGCCGAGTCGACCGGCAGCTCGACGAGCGCCGGCTTGCCCGCGGTGACGTCGAGCGCGCCGCCGGCGAGCCGCTGCTCGCGCAGCGTCGCCTCGACGAGCAGCGTGCGCGAGCTCGAGCAGATCGCGGCGACGCGCACCGGACCGTCGGTCTGCGCCGGGTCCGCCGCGCGCACGACGCAGCCGCCGGCCTTCGCGGCCGGCACCTCGAACTTCTGCGCGATGCCGGCGGGCTTGTCGATCTCGACGTGGTACGTGCGATCCGCCGACGGCACGAGCTCGAAGCGTCCCATGCCGTCGTGGATCGACGCGAAGCTCGCGACGACCTGGCCGCGATCGTCGACCACGCGGCCGGCGACGTCGGCGGCCTTGCCGAGCGAGTTCTTCGCCGCGAAGTACACCCGGCCGGGCACGCCCTCGACGAGATCGCCGCCCTCCGGATACATCGAGAGCTGCACCTTCTTCAGCACGATCGGGATCCGCTTCTGGATCGACTCGACGACGCCGCCGTCGTCCGCCATCACCGTGAGCAGGCCGTCGCCGGCGGCGATGTGCGCGGGCAGCTGGAACTTCGCGGTCGCCTTGCCTTCCTTGTCGGTCTTGATCGGCAGGCGCGCGACCTCGACGTCGTCGACGGTGACGACGCCGGTCACCTCGCGCTCGCCGAACGCTTCGCCGGTCGCGCGCTTGATCTCGAGCGCCGCGGCGACCGTGTCGCCCTCGCCGTACGCCTTCCTCACGAACTCGATCGTCTTCTGCAGCCGCGGCGCCTCGTACGTGTTGACGATGATCTTCTTCGCGTCCGTCGCACCGTCGTCGCTGGTGAGCTGGATCGTGTACTCGCCGCCTTCGAGGTCGGGCGACAGCGCGAAGTCGTTCGCCGCGACGCCCTCCTTCGCCTCGACGCGCTTGGTCGCGATGACCGCGCCGCGCGGCGACACGAGCGAGAGCGTCAGGCCGGTGCCGGCGCGCCACGAGTCCGCGGCGACGAGCGACCGGGTCTGCCGCAGGTCGGCGCGCAGCCAGATCGTCTCGCCGGGCTGGTACAGCGGCTTGTCGGTCATGATGTACGTGCGGCGCGTCTGGTGCGCGTCGAAGTACGTCGCGATCGCCTTGTCGATCGAATCGAGCTGCTTGCTCTCGACGAGCGCCGTCGGCTTGAGGCCGGCGATCACCGTGTCGGTCGACGACGTGGGTTTGGGGTCGTGTGCGATGGGCGAGCCCGTGCCGCACGCGGCCAGGAGGGAAGCACCGAGGAAGAACCGCTCGAGGAAGCGCATGGTTCCCCCTGCAACGCGGCGCTAACGAAATGGATCTGAACGCGAAATCGACCCAAGCCCCGGCGGGGGCATGGGGTCCTACCCACCCCGGCGGCCCTCGAATAGGGAATAGAGAACAGGAACCGGAACGGAGACCGGACCGTCACGAGCACAAGGGGTACCCGGTCTGCACCATGTACTCGTGGCAGTTCCGGTCCCAGTTCCTGTTCCGCTTTTCTATTCACCATTCAAGGGCGGGGTACTCCCCGGCGTAGGATGTAGCCCGGTGACCGACTACCGGTTCTCGGGACGCGAGCGCGCGACGGTCGAGCTCGACGGCTGGTTCCGGCCGGGTGGGCTGGCGGTGCCGCGCCGGCTCGCGCTCGAGCTCGACGGCGACGGCCGCGCGCGCGTGCGGCTGTTCGCGTTCCACGTCGACGACCTGCGGATCGCGCGCGTGCCGGTGTTCCGCGCGAGCTACGCCGAGATCCTGTGGCGCGTCGCCGTGCGCGCGGGCGACACGCCGGCGTGGTGGATCGCCGCGTGCGATCTCGGCGCGTGGACCGCGCGGCTCGCGGCGGCGCGCTACGTCCGCTACCCCGTGCGCCGCGGCAAGGTCGACGTCTCGCTCGATCACGTGCGCGCCGATGGCCTCGCCATCTCGCTAGGTCCTGCGGGAACAGAGGAGATCGCGCCGGAGCCGCGGCCGGTGCTCGTCGGCGCGAATGCCGAGTGGGAGGTGCCATTTGCCGACGACGGCCCTCCCGCGCGCCCCGCGGTCGCCACCGTCGAGGCCGATTCGCTCGCCGAGCAGACGCTGCAGGCGCCGGTGACGTGGGCACCCGCGGCATTCGTCCGCGTAAACCGTCAACATCGCTGCGGAGCCGCGCATTCCCGTTAGCTCGCGCGCGCGCGTTGTGTGCTACATAAGGAGCGAACCTCCCAAGGGGTCGGCCATGGCATTCGCTCAAGCTGCACGTTTCGATCGTCCGATTCCTGGCGCCGTCGCTACCGTCGGCGTCAGCGATCGCGTCGCGTTCCTGCGCAAGACCTACGCGCACCTCGGCGTCGCGCTCGTCGTGTTCACCTTGCTCACCGCCGCGATGATGCGCTTCACGCCATCGTTCGGCCTCGCGTTCGCGACCGGCGGCGGCAGCATGGGCGGCGCGATCCTCGCGCTCGTGCTGTTCCTCGTCGTCGCGTGGGGCGCGCAGCGCCTCGCGCAGTCGGAGACCTCGCGCGCGCTGCAGTACCTCGGCCTCGGCCTCGGCGTCGTGCTGTGGTCGGTGCTCGCGCAGCCGATGCTCTGGTACACGATCCTCAAGTTCGGTAACCCGGCCGACTTCGTCACCGCCAACGGCTTCGAGCTCCACGCCGCGCTGAGCGCCAAGGCCGCGCTCGTGATCGGCGAGGCCGTGGTGATCACGCTGGCGATCTTCATCGGCCTCACCGCGACCGTGTTCGTCACGCGCAAGGACTTCTCGTTCCTGCGCGGCACGCTGTCGATCGCGTCGTTCGCGATCATCGGCCTGGGCCTCGCGGCGATGCTGTTCGGCTCGTTCAACATGAGCCTCGTCTACAGCGCGCTCGTGAT
The DNA here is from genome assembly GCA_050257515.1 of Acidobacteriota bacterium. Lineage (GTDB taxonomy): Bacteria > Myxococcota_A > Polyangia > Haliangiales > Haliangiaceae > JABFXX01. The sequence goes on from JBLMXA010000057.1 coordinate 8,081, forward strand.
CGGGCTGATGGCCGGCTACATCCTGTACGAGACCAGCGTCATCATGAACGCGTTCCGGCCGACCCAGCACGTGTCGGCGGCGCTGATGCTGTTCGGCACGATCGTGACGCTGTTCATCCACATCCTCCGCATCATGAGCGAGCTCAACCGCCGCTGACCAGATGTAGGTCCTGCCGCCGACGGGGCCCGCGAGGCCCCGTTGGTGGTTTCGGCGTACTATACTGATCGGACATGTCCGTGGTGTCGGCGCCTGCCTCGCTCTCCTCGACCGACATCGGCACGGTCCGCAAGCTCGAGGACGCGATCGCGACCGTCATCCGCGGCAAGCCGGAGGCGATCCGCGCCGCGGTCGTCACGCTGCTGTCGCGCGGGCACCTCTTGATCGAGGACGTGCCCGGCGTCGGCAAGACGACGCTCGCGCGCGCGCTCGCGGCCGCGCTCGGCGGCACGTTCCGCCGCATCCAGTTCACGAGCGACCTGCTGCCCTCCGACATCGTCGGCGTGTCGATCTACGACCAGCAGGGCAAGGTGTTCGAGCTCAAGCGCGGCCCGATCTTCGCGAACGTCGTGCTCGCGGACGAGATCAACCGCACCACGCCGCGCACGCAGTCCGCGCTGCTCGAGGCGATGAGCGAGGGCCAGGTCTCGATCGACGACGCCACGCACGAGC
>JBLMXA010000058.1:0-17302 GCA_050257515.1 Acidobacteriota bacterium
CGGCGGAGAGCGAGCTGGCGACCTGGCGCATGAGGCGCAGCGCCTCGGGGGGCGGGAGGCGGCCGAGGCGGTGGAGGCGCTTCTCGAGCGTCTCGCCCTCGATCAGCTCCATCACGATGTAGGCGCTGCCGCCCGGCTGCTGGCCGAAGTCGAAGATCTGGACGATGCCGGGATCGGAGATCGCGGTCGCGGCGCGCGCCTCGTTGAAGAACCGCGTCACGATCGCCGGCTGCATCGAGAACGACGGATGCAGCACCTTGATCGCCGCGCGCCGCCCGAGCATCGAGTGCTCGGCGAGCCACACCGAGCCCATGCCGCCCTCACCGATCTTGTGAAGGATGCGATACGCCCCGACCTGGGTGCCTTCCACCATCGCGCTCGCGGTAGCTTACTACGGCTTGGCGTCGGGCTTGGGCTCGATCCGGCGCGGAGGGACGGGCCGCGTGCGCCCGACCTCGACCTGCCCGGCGAGCACGCCGACACGGGTCGCCAGCCGCGCGAGCGCGACGCCCTGGCGCGCGACGAACAGCGTGAGCGCGCCCTCGGCGCCGTACATCGGATGGCCCTGCGCGAGGTAGGCGTAGCCGAGCGTCACCAGCGCGAACGCGATCCAGCCGATCCCGGCGTGGACGAGCGTCACCGGGCGCCGCAGCACGAACGCGAGCGCCTTGACATAGCTGACGACGACGCCGGGATCGTGCGAGTCGTGGCGCAGCGTCAGCTCGACGCGCGCGTAGTCGGCGACCGTCGACACGAAGTGCGCGACGACGAGCGCGGGCAGCGCGCCGAGCGCGAGCGCGCCGAGCAGCTCGGGCACGGTCAGCGCGTACTCGATGCGATTCGCGACGAGCGACATGCCGGTGCCGAACACGAAGATGACGAGCATCCAGCCGGGGACCGAGCACAGCGCGAGCCGCGCGTACTTGAGATACGTCGCGGTGCCGGCCGCGCCGAAGCAGCGCGCGGTCTCGCCGCGACCCTCCGGCCGCTGCGCGAGCACGCCGAGCAGCCCGCCGACGAGGAACCACGACGCGAGCTGCCACAGCAGCACGGCGCCGGCGACGAGCCCCGCCGACGCGAGGAACGCCGATCTCGCGTAGCGCACGCACCACACGAGCGACACGAGATCGCCGTCGACCGCATCGTCCCAGATCGGCAGGTGCGCGAACGCGTTCGCGAGCACGACCGCGACCGCGGCGAGGCACGCGGCCGCGACCAGCGACTGCACGACGAACACCGCGAGCAGCGTGCCGGTGTAGCGGCCGACCGCGCGCGGTCCCGCGCCGATCAGCTCGCCCAGGCCGAGCCGTCCGCCTCTCATGGCCCCACCAGCTGCATCGCGGTCTGTGCCCACGACGCGATCCGTGCCGCCGCGCGCAGCGACGCCGCGCCGTCGCCCTCGAGGCGGTGCGCGTGGGTCACCGGCGAGTCGAGCGCGAGCTTGCCGTCGGGATCGAGGCGCACCTCGACGAGCCGCGAGCTGCGGTCGACGACGAACCGCTGCCACGTCGCGCCGTCGCGGTCGTCCCAGGTGCGGCGCTCGCTCGAGCCGTCGGCGAACTTGAGCTCGAGATCGACCGGCACGTGCACCGGGCCCATCGACTGCACGACGACCTCGCACTCCCACGCGCCGGCGTCGGGCGCCTCGGTCTCGGTGACGACCTTGCGCGCCTGACCGTCGCCGAACACGCCGCGCGGCGGGTGCGCCGGCCGGCACGTGGAGCTGCGGATCGCCAGCTGGAGGCCGCCGAGGTCGTGGAACGCGGGGCCGAAGAACCAGCCGAGGTCCTGTCCCAGCTCCTTCGACAGCACGGCGTAGAAGTCGCGGCCGGTCGGGTGGCGGAACGCCCACGCGCGCGCGTACGCCTTCATCGCCGCCATCATCCGCGCGCTGCCGACGGTGCCCTCGAGCGTGGCGAGCGCGCGCTCGGTGTTGCGATAGCTCTGCTCGGCCCACGCGCGCTGGTCGACGAACGCGTACGTCGCGGTCGCGATCGGCGACGGGATCTCCGAGGGCGACTCGGTGATCGCGCGCTCGAGCGCGGTGAGATCGGCCTGCCAGCCGTGCCAGTCGATGCCGTGGCGCGGGCCGTACAGATCGTTCATCACGTGGGTGTCGACCCAGTCGTTGACGCCCTCGTCCAGCCACGCCTCCTCCGGCTCGTTGGAGGCGAGCATGCCCTGGAACCAGTTGTGGCCGACCTCGTGGACGGTCACGAGCTCGGGGATCCGCATGCCCGGCCGCATGAACACCGAGTCGCCGCCGGTCGTCACCAGCGTCGGATACTCCATGCCGCCGGCGCCGCCCGCGTCGACCGGTGGATCGATGATGCTCATGACCGGCCACGGGTACGGCAGGAAGTCGGCGGAGAACCGCTCGATCGCGCCGATGCCGGCCTGCAGGTGGCGCTCGGCGAAGCCGCGCTGCTCGGGCCGGAAGTAGACGCGGACCTCGACGTTGCCGTCCCCGACCTTCGCGAGGCCGGAGATCATCGTCATGTACGGGTCGGCCATCCACGCGAAGTCGTGAACGTCCTCGGCGTGGTACGTCAGCGTGCGCGTGCCGCCCGGCAGCTCGCGGAACGCGGTGAGCACGCCGGTCGCGGCGACCATGTGCGTGCTCGGCACGGTCAGCGTGACGTCGTAGGTGCCGAAATCGGCGAAGAACTCGGAGAACGCGTGGAACGGCAGGCACTCCCAGTGCTCGTTGCCCGGCGCGCCGACGCGCACGCCGATCTTGGGGAACCACTGGCCGACCATGTGGAAGTCGCCCTTGTAGCCGGTGCGCGCGAACACCTCGGGCAGCTGCTCGGTGAACCGGAACGAGACCTCGATCGAGTGGCCGGGCGGCAGCGGCTCGGCCAGCGGCACCTCGACGACGGTCTCGTCCTTGTGGTCGGGTGGATCGCCGGCGGCGCCCGGATAGCGCAGCTTGCCGGCGAGCTCGGCGCCGCCGATCTGCACCGAGTCGAGCTGGATCCAGCCCCAGCCACCCTCGGCGGCGTGCGCGGAGCGGAACATGCCGCGCGAGCTGCGCATGAACAGCGTCGCCTCGTTCTTGAAGCCGTTCATGTAGAGGTGGAACGGCAGCACGTCGACCGCGCTCTCGCCGGTGTTCGTCCACCGGAGCAGCTCCGTGCCGGTGATCTGGTGGCGCTGGACGTCGAGCTTGGCGTCGAGCTTGTAGTTCGCGATCCGCGGCGTCAGCGGCGGGCCGCCGCGGCGGAGCGCCGAGGCGCTGCTCGGCTGGAACCGCGACGACGGCTGCACGCGCGGCGGACCGTGATCGTGGCCGCACGCGGCGAGCACGAGCGTGAACACGAGCCAGCGCACGCCTCTCTATAGCATTTTGATAGTCTCTTCATCGATGCAGACGAGCACTTCCCGGATCGCGGAGTTCCTCGACCGGTTCGGACGCGAGCGCAACCTCGTGCTGCCGCCGCTGGGCGCCGACGGCGTCGGCTCGATCCAGCGCGGGTCGGCGGTCGTGACCATCCACGTGCTCGAGGACAAGGGCGTGCTGCTCGTGCTGTCGCGGGTCGTCAAGCAGCCGAAGCTCGACGAGACCGCGGCGAAGAAGCTGCTGATGCTGAGCTTCGTCGACACCGGCGACGCGGCGTTCGCGATGCACCCGCAGACCGGCGACCTCTACCTGCGCGCGCTGCGCGGGCTCGACGGGCTCGACTACGAAGAATTCGAAGAGCTGGTCGACTCGGTCGCGCGCAACGCCGACCACTGGGACGACAAGCTCGCGCGCGAGCTCGCGTGAAGCTCGCGACGGCGGAGGCGACCGCGGCCGCCGGCGCGCGGCTCGCGGCGCACCTGCGCGGCGGCGACGCGATCGCGCTCGTCGGCGAGCTCGGCGCGGGCAAGACGACCTTCGTCGCCGGGCTCGCGCGGGCGCTCGGTGCCGCCGGCGCGCACAGCCCCACGTTCGCGCTCGTCCACGAGTACACCGGCGGCCGGCTCGTCGTGTGGCACGTCGATCTGTACCGGATCGAGCGCGAGGCGGAGCTCGTCGAGCTCGGCCTCGACGAGCTGATCGGCGATCCGCGCGGCGTGGTCGTCGTCGAGTGGGCGGACCGGTTCGCGGTGCTGCCCGCGGATCATCTCCGGCTCGAGCTGGTCCATGCCGGCGGCGCGCGCGAGCTCACCGCGACCGGTACGGGACCGCGCGGAAGACAGCTGGCCTACGTGTGTTACGGCGAGAGGTAGTCGAAGCTTCCTCGCTGGAATCGTCGACGGGAATCTTCTAGATTCATCGGTGCATGAAGCACGCGCGGCGCGGTGGTTCGGGGGCGGGCGCGGGCGCGCCCAACGCCGGCACGGGCCTCATCGACGACGAGGATCCGCAGCACGATCACGCGCCGCCGCCGCCCGTCCATGTCGAGCCGCACGCGCCGCATCCGACCGCGATGCTCGCGTACGTCGACCACGATCACGAGCATCCCCAGGCGCCCGCGCCGCAGCACGACCAGAAGCTGACGCCGGAGCAGCAGGCCGCGGTCGACAAGATGCTGGCGGCGACGCGGTCCGTCGCGCAGACGGTGCTGGGCCTCGGCGCGGAGCAGAAGGTCAAGTCGTCGATCAAGGACACGCAGGCCGTCGCGATCGGCATGGAGCTCGCGACGTACAGCCGCGGCATGAGCGACGCGGCGAGCAAGGCGTTCATCCAGCGTCTCGACTCGCTCGACGATCCCGAGCTGCGCCACAAGGTGATGGCGCAGTTCGAGGCGCAGACCGGCCAGAAGCTCGAGGACTTCATCAAGGGCTGCAGCGACTGGAACAACAATGGCGACGGTCGCGACAAGGCCGCGGCGCTGCAGCTGATCAGCCCCGAGCGCGACAAGGCCGATGCCGCGCTCGCGGACATGAAGCCCGAGGATCGCGAGGCGGCGCGCGCGCAGGCGAAGCAGGACGCCGACGCGTTCTTGCTCGCGACGTCCAAGCGAGATCACAGCGACGCGAACTCGCAGAAGATCTTCCGCCTGATGGAGAAGAAGAGCCCCGCCGAGATGGAGCTGTTTCGCGCGGCGATCCGCGAGCAGTCACTCGGCGAGCACAACCTCTACGAGCGCATCGACTACGGCATGCACGACGGCGACGAGGACGAGGCCGTCGCGATGATGGCCGGCGATCACGTCAGCAACGCGCGGATGGCGCTCATCAACGAGACCGATCCGAAGCGGTTCGAGGAGGCAGTCAACAATCTCACCGACGACGAGCGCAAGAAGCTCAACGAAGAGCCGTTCAAGTCGATGGCGCTCTCGCGGATCAAGAACCCGTCCGATCGCGCGGTCGTCGAGGCGTCGATCGCGGGCAACAAGGACCTCGCAGAAGGCGAGCGGCTCGGAAATCTCATGAAGCCCAAGGACGAGGGCCTGCAGATCGGGGTCGGCGTCTACGACGAGGTCGGCAACCAGAACTACGACCGGCGCAAGGCCGGCAACGTGCTGCGCGAGTTCGAGGGCATGTCGGGCGAGCAGGTCAAGGCCGCGGTCGCCGCGTGGGACCAGGCGCACCCCGACCGGCCGATGGAGAAGATGCTCGAGGAGCGGTGGGGCAACGACGACGACAAGACGGAGTACCTGCGCCTCAAGGCGATGATGGAGGGCGACAAGGGCAAGGACCGCTCGCTCCGCCTCGAAGAGAGCATCCGCAAGGGCGACCAGGAGGAGAGGGAGGCCGCGCTCACCCACGAGAAGGTCGACGACGCGGCGCTCCACTCCAAGGACGACAAGGTCCGCAAGCACGCCGAGGAGGTCCAGGCCGAGAACGAGTCGTTCGAGCGCAACAACGTCGAGTACGACCACGAGAAGCGCGAAGCGATGAACATGTTGACCGGTCGGCACGACGACACGACCGGTCACAGCACGAAGGAGCAGCTGCAGGCGTACTTCGCCGAGCAGAAGGCGAAGGACGTCGACGCTTCGTACGACGAGACGATGCTGCGCGCGTACGGCAACGATCCCGACGCCGACAAGGTCCACGCCGCTGATCGCAAGAAGCACGAGAGGAAGGTCGACGACCTCGACATCGCGGCGATGGAGCTGCTCGACGACGGCAAGCTGTCGCCGGAGACCGAGTTCCACCGCGGCAAGGGCGCGAAGGAGAAGGCCGAGGCGCTCGAGAACATCTCGAGCAACAAGGACCTCGAGGCGGCGCAGCAGGCCTACAAGGAGAAGTACGGCGAGGACATGTTGCCGGATCCGAAGAAGGACCGGTCCGACATGAACGCCAACGAGCTGATGATCGACAACGTCCGTCGCTACGGCGCGCGCGCCGAGCGCCCGGCGCAGGTCGAGGCGATGCTCCAGATCCAGCAGTACGAGAAGCAGTACTCGAGCTCGCTGGAGGCCGACGAGGACGGCGGCGGCACGCAGGACTACCAGCGCATCCTGATCGAGCGGCAGCGTCGCATGCTCGCGGATCCGAAGTTCGCGGTCCACGCGCCGAAGACGGTGACCGAGCTCAACGGCGTGCCGCTGCCGTTCCCGCAGCTCGTCGAGGATCCGAACGAGCCGAAGTTCGAGGACACGCAGGCCGCGATCGACAAGCTGCAGGCGCAGGCCGGCGGCGACATCCACAAGGTCGACGACGGGCTCAAGCAAGGGATCAAGAAGAGCGAGTTCAACGCGGTCGACAAGCAGCTCGTCAAGGCGAACGCGGCGCAGGAGGAGGCGAAGAAGGCGCTCGCCGAGCGGTGGATCAAGATCATCTCGACGATCGCGAAGATCGCCGCGGTGCTGACCGCGAACCCGTGGCTGATCGCCGCGATCGACATCGGCGAAGGGCTGATCGAGATGGGCATCAAGCATCAGGTCATGGGCGAGGCGTACGACCCGTCCGACGATCTGAAGATGCTCGCGATCACCGGCGCGGCCGACATCGCGCTGATGGGCTTCTCCAAGCTCGGCGAGCTCAAGGGCGCCGCGAAGCTCGGCGAGGCCGAGGCGGTGAGCGTCGCCGAGAAGGCCGCGATGGAGGTCGAGCACGCGACCACCGCCGAGGCCAAGAGCCAGGCATTCCGCGAGGCCGCGCATGTCGCGGCGGGCGAGAACAAGGCGCTCCAGGGCGCGATCGAGGCCGGCAGCTCGACCGAGAAGGCGCTCGGCAAGGAGGTCGCGAGCGAGGCCGGGCACAAGGTCGAGCAGAAGGTCGCCGACGCCGCCGAGGGCAAGGTCGTGCACGAGGGCGAGGGCGCCGCGGCGAAGGCGGCGGAGTCCGAGGTCGGCCAGGGCGCGCACGCGATGGAGGAGGCCGAGAAGGCGGCCGAGCAGATCAAGGCGCGCTACGGCATGCTCGGCGGCGCGGCGAAGATGGGCATCACGACGGTCGGCGGCGGCGTCGTCCAGGGCAAGTCACCGTCCGAGATCTTGAAGGGCCTCGTGACCGGCGGCCTCGGCCTCCTGTTGCCCGGCCGCCTCGCCGAGAAGGTCAAGGGCGCGATCGGCAACGAGACACTCGCCGCGAAGGTGCTCGGCGAGCTCGCCTCGTTCGGCACCGAGGTCACCACGAACACGACGATCAACGTCGCCGGCGGCGCCGACGGCAGCGGCGCGCTGCTCGACTCCGCGCTCGGCGCCGCGGGCGGCCGCGCGCAGCACGCGTTCGCCGGCCACGGCGCGGGGACGGCGGCGGAGGAGGAGCACGCGCCGGGCCACGACGAGTCGACGGCGGTGCACGAGAATCCGGCGGTGTCCGAGGACCCGCCGATCGTGAGCAAGGATATCGTGGCAGGTGGACCGCAGCATGGGAGTCCGCACATCGAGCTTCGCGCAGGGGGCGCGGATCATCGACTCGCCGCCAACGCACCGCGCACGGTCGAGCGCGCCAGCTCCAAGCTCGCCGCGATGGACGAGCAAGCGCGCGCGCAGCACCAAGAGCTATTCGCGAAGACCGAGAACCGCGGGCAGCAGGTTCTGCTCGAGCGCGCAGTTGCTGCTGGTGCGAGCTTCGAAGATCTCGAGAAGCTCGTCGGTGCAATGTCGGGCATGGGCGAGGAAGAGGCGCTCCGCGAATTCTCGGGCGCTGGCCTCGTGCAGCTCTACGCGCAAAGCTGCGTGCCGACCTCGTATCAGATCGCGATCGCCGAGGCGAACCCGGTCGCTGCGCACAGGATGCGTAACAGACCGGATGAGATGATGGTGATGCAGAGGGACGCCCTGGTTCGCGCGGGAGGAGCGCAGACTCCCCGCAACGATCTTGCAGCGGCCCCGCCGGCACTGCAGGAGATGATGTCGCAGCTCGAGCTGAGGGCCGCCCTGAACGACGCGAACAGCTACAACGCGTACGCGGCGAACGGTCATCCATACGGCATCGACCCGACAGAGATGAGAGGCCAGCCGCTGCACAAAGAGCTCGAGGATGTCACCGGCTCGAAGTACGAGGTGATCACCAACGACACCTACCCATTTCCAAGCAGCGACGGTCAGTACTCTCCGAATATGATCCCGCACGATCGCATCGCCAAGGCGCTCGACTCGCAGCAGCCGGTCATGTTCGGCATGGGCGGGCACCAGCGAGCGATTCTCGGTCGCGACAAGGGCAACGGAAGCGACTTCTACTACATCGTCGAGGATCCCGATCATGGCGGCACGGTGAGGATCCGTGCAGGCGACCTCGATCACATGGACGTTGCGAACATCATCTTGCCGGCGGAGGCGCAGCCTCCCGGACCGGTGCTCGCACCATCCGCTGGTGCGTCCGTCGTAGGTACTCCTGCCCGTGATGCAGCGAAACCGATCGCTGTGGGCGCAATGCGCGAGGTGCCGCCCGAGCAACGCGAAATCGTCCCGCATGACGAACTGCGCCCAGTGCTCGTCGGTCCGACCGGCCGCGAGGCGATCGTCACTGCGGTGCACGCCGGCCCGGACGGCATGACGTACGAGCTGTTCGACCCGATGACGGGCCAGACAAGAGTCGTGCCCCAGCGCGACGTCGACGATGTTGGGCCCCGCCCGGCGAACGACGCGCCAGCACCGGCCGTGCTCGACGAGGAACCGGCCGCCGAGGAGTCGCCCGCACACCCGTTGCCGGCGACTGGCACGAACGATCTAGCTTCGCAGACGATCGACAGCCTGGGCGAGTCCGAGCTCGTCCATCGCGAGCGGATCGATCGGCCAACGCCGGCCGAATCGGAGTCGCGCGTCTCTGACGTCGAGCTGGAGGGATTGCCGTTCCGCGATCAGGTCTCGCTGCGCCAGGGCAAGGAGGTGCCATACGGCACGGCTGGAAGCACGCGCCCCGACAACTACAGCGCTGCCCTGGCCGTCTCGGTTGAAGTGAAGAACTACGACCTCGGCAGCGCGCGCGGCGAGCACAAGCTGATCCAGAACGTCGTCGGGCAAGCGCAACGGCGCGAGGGACATCTTCCGCGCGGCACCGAGCAAAAGGTCATGATCGACATTCGCGGACAGACCGTGTCGCCGGAGCAGCAAGCGCGCCTGCGCGTGCGCATCGCGGAATCGTCGGATGGTAGGATCACTGCGGAGAACATCCGGTTCATCACGGACGACGAAGCGGCCGAGGATTAGCACATGTCGTACGACCTCAACGTCTACGTTCGGAAAGACCGGCTGCCGTCGGCCGCGGCGCTGCGCGAGCGCCTCGCCCGCGCGGGTCGCGGCGTCGAGCTTCGCGACATCGACGATCTGACGAACATCCGTGGGTTCGTACCTGTGATGCTCGACGGCGCATTGACTGGCTTCGAGCTGTACTCGAGCGACATCACCGATCGCGATCGCGACGAGTATCGCGAGCTTCTGAAGGAGCGAGGCGAGGCGCCCGACGAGTTCTTGAAGATTCTCACCACCTGCGATCTCGACGTCGGGTTCTCGTGCAAGGCGAGCGACTCGCGCGAGCGCGTCGCGGCGCGGATCGTCGCGACGGCGCTGGCCGAGGCGGCGCAAGGGTGGCTCAGCGATCCACAGACCGACGAGACGATCAGCTATGCTGCTCGCTGAGCCGATAATCTGAACCGACCCGGCCCGACCATGGGAAACTTCGAGTTGCTCGGCAGCGACGAGGACGAGACGCGGCTGTTGCGCGCGCCGGCGTTTGGTTACTCCATCGTGCTCGCCGGTCACCCTCGGACCGAGGCGCATCCGGAAGGAAGCGTGAAGTACGATGCGGTGATCGCACTTCGCGACGTTGCGGTCCATCACGGATTTCGCATCGACACGGTGCCGGCGCAGATGCCGCCGCAGGATCTCGCCGTCGCGTTCGTCACTGCCTACCGCAACAACAGGGCCACGACGCCCGACACACGGATCGTGCCGCTGCCGTTTCGGCCGGATTGGCTACTCGGCGGAGCAGAGACAATCTATCCGCTCCGCGACGTAGCGGGCCCGGCGATGGAGCAGGTCTTTGTCATGATCCGGAAGGCGCCGACGGGCCTATGGGTGCTGTTCCACACGACCTGGTTTCGCAACGCGGACGTCAATAACCTGTGCTGGGCGCACCTCCGGGCGTCGTTCATCGACCAGCACGCGTGGGACGAGAAGCCGCGCGATACCTCGCCGCAGATCTGGCCACCGAGCACGATCACCTTACCGAGCGCGAAGCTCGGGCTGACCGACGATGCTTGGAAGGAGGCGACTGCGAAGGCCGGCGAACTCCCGAAGCTCACGTCGCAGCAAGTCCTCGGGCTGGCGGCGATCCTTCGCGAGTTCGCACAATCGAACCGGCCGCCCTGCGAGCCGGTTCCCGAGCTGGTGCTCGATACCCTGCGCATTCGCCTCAAACAGGTCGGCCCGCCCGAGGCCATCGCAGTCCTGGTGCGCAATCTGGGAGACTGCAAGACGCGGCACGATCTGCATGGCTGGGCCTGGCAGTGCACGTGGGCGCTCGGCAACATCGGGTATGGTGTGGATACTCCTGACCGGGAGCCGGACCGAGGTTGATGCAACGAGCGGCATGAAGCCGCGCGCCGTGTGGTGGCTCGCGGTTGCGAGACGTCCTTTGTGCCGCAAGCGCTGCATCGACGATGAGGAAGGCGCTAACCACGCCGCGACGGCGGGCGCACGGTGGTGCACCCGCTAGGCACGGTGGGTTCCGACCCCCAGCTCTGTCAGTCAGGTAACGAGACCGGCACGCCGGCGAATCTTCGCAACCAGTAGGTGCCGTACGGGAAGGTCACCTGCTCGCCGGCCCGCCATCGCTCTCGCGCTTCGCGATAGGTCGCGATCCATTCCTTATTGCGTTGAAGCGCGGCGATGCGCGCCCACTGGCAGCGGGCCGCGACGCGCGGCCGCAGGTTGCGGCGAGGTTCTCGACTGGTGGGGCAGTCACGCCATGATTGCCGGAGCACGCCGCGTCGACCGACCACACGCCGGCCCGTTGCGAGCCGTTCGCGCGCGCAGGTCTCCTCGACCTCGGCGATGCGTCGGCGCAGCTCCGCGAGGAGCTCCGCGTCCGCGATGTGGGCGGGGAGCCCGAGCTCGAGCTCGACCTCGGCGGGCATCGGCCCCTCGTCTCGGAAGAAGTGCTTCGGTCTATGCGCATGCAGCGTCGTTCCGGTCAGGAGCGCCTGCACGAACTTGGGGCCCGGCCAGTGATGCACTCGCTCGACAAGGCCGTCCTTGACCGGATTGGTCGCGACGTACACGAGCTTGTCGAGCAGGTCGTCGAGCCCGACCACCTCCACGACGCACGTCTCCTCGGAGGACCATAGGTTCTCCCAGCGGCCGCGGAGAGCGTTCTGCGACTTGGCCAGGAGCTTGTGAAAGTGCTCGCGGAACTCGACGTGGTTGCCGAGCGGGTCGTAGAGAATGGTGTGGTGATGGTTCGACATCATCTGCGGCAGCACGACTTGCATCCCGAACCGCTGCGCGGCCTCGGCGAGCAGGTACGTGAACGCGTTGTTGGTCTCGTGGTCGGGACGCAGCAGGAACTGCCGCTGGGTGCAGCGCCGCGTGATGAACAAGAAGCGACCGGGGAAGACGGGACGTGGTGCGCTCACGCGATCGCGCCAAGCACGAACCCTGCCACTCGTAACGAAACGAGATCACGATCGAGGCTGTCCGGCCATGGCCGAGGGACGGACGAAGGTGTCCGCGGGCCGACCACTATCGGACGTCCGTTGCGGTCGCCCGTAGTCCGCGCAATCAACCCCGGTTCGGATCCCCCCAATCAACCCCGGTTCGGATCCCCCCGATCGAGCCGCCGGCGTGCCCGCTGGAGTGGCTCGCAGGCGTCACGTTCGTCGGCGACTGACGCGACGCCACCTGCGTTATGCTCGCGCCATGTCGACGACAGGCTCGTTCGGGCTGCTCAAGCCGCACTACGAGATCGCGCCCGATCGCGTGACGATCGCGCGCAACGTGTGGGTGCCCGTCGTGCTGCTGCTGCTCGCGGTGCCGGGCATCTGGTGCCTGACGGCGTACTTCGGTCACGCCCACTCGAACGGCGGGCTGTTCGCGGGCGGCTTCGTCGGCACGATGGCCGCGGTGGTCGCGCTCGTGATGACGCCGTGGCTGACGCCCGGCAAGATCGTCGTGTCGCGCGAGGGCGTCGCGTGGGGCGGCACGCGGATCCCGCGGCCGCAGGTCCTGCAGGTGAAGGCGAGCGCGACGCAGGTGCGGACGACGCAGTACTCCAAGTACCAGCAGTGGTCGATCTTCGTGCTGCTCGCGAACGGCAAGCCGCTGATCCTGTCGCTCGGCGGGCGCAACCGGTACGCGTCGCCGGAGCGGCTGAACGGCCTCGCGGACGCGATGAACGCGGCGCTCGGCCCGCGCTAACGCGCGAGCCCGAGCTGCTCGAACAAGAACGCGAACACGTCGGCCCACTGATCGATCGACTCCGACAGCGGCGTGCCGATGCCGTGGCCGGTCTTGCCGCTCGTGCGCAGCAGGATCGGCAGGCCGCTCGCCGACGCCGCCTGCAGCCGCGCGGTCATCTTGCGCGAGTGATACGGATCGACCCGCGGGTCGTGCGCGCCGGTCAGCATCAGCACGGCCGGGTACTTCGTGCCGTCGACGACGTGGTGGTACGGCGAGTACGCGTAGAGCGCCGCGAACTGGTCCTTGTCCTTGACCGTGCCGAACTCGGTGACGTTGAACGCGCCGTTCGGCGCGAGCTCGACGCGCAGCATGTCGTAGATGCCGACGAACGACACGACCGCGCGATAGAGATCGGGGTGCTGCGTCAGCTCGGCGCCCATCAGCAGGCCGCCGTTCGAGCCGCCGAGGATCGCGAGCTGGTCCTTGCCCGCGTAGTCGCGATGCAGCATCTCGGCGCACGCCGCGAAGTCGTCGAACACGTTCTGCTTGTGCGTCAGCTTGCCCTGCTCGTGCCAGGTCTCGCCCAGCTCGGCGCCGCCACGCAGGCTGGCGACCGCGTACGTGCCGCCGGCGTCGAGCCAGATCCGCCACAGCCCGAGGAAGCGCGGCTCCATGTTGATGCCGTAGCCGCCGTAGCCGTAGAGCAGCGTCGGCCCGGGCTTCGGCGCGTCCTTCTTGCGCGCGATCGCGATCGGCACCTTGGTGCCGTCCTTCGACGAGCAGAACGTCTGGGTGACCTCGGTGTCGGAGAACTCGACCGGCGAGGTCACGAACATGCCGGTCTTCTTCGGCTCCTTGTCTTTCGGCGACAGCGCGAGCCACAGCGGCGGCACGACGTAGCTCGAGTCGCGGAACAGGATCTCGTCGCCGCCGAGGTGCGCGATCTGGCCGACCGTCGACACCGGCGGGATCGCGACCGCGGTCGGCTTGCCGCCGGCGAGCGGGTACCACTCGAGCGTCGAAGGCCCGCCCTCGATCTTCTTGACCCACAGCCGCCTCGCGCTCGCCTCGAAGCTCGCGATCGAGCCGGCGCCCTCGGGCACGACGACCTGCGCCTTCGCGAGCTGCGGCTGGGTCGCGGTGACGCGCACGAGCTTGCCGCGCGGCGCGCCCGCGCGCGACAGCAGGTAGATGTGAGCGTCGCGGCCCCACGCGCTCTGCACGACCTTGTCGGGGAAGTCGGCGAGCTTCGTCCACGTGCCCTTCGCGAGCACGTAGAACGCGTGCTCGCCGCCATCGCCGTTCGCGACGTTCGCGAGCACGTACCTGCCGTCGTCGCTCGACGACAGCGCGACCTCGGCGATCCGCGGGAAGTCCTTGCCGATCGCGTACGTGTCCTTCGCGACCGGCGTGCCGTCCGCGTGGAAGTAGACCTGCTGGTAGAAGTCGGCGTCCGCGGGCGCGCGCTCGCCCTCGTGCGGATAGCGCGTGTAGTAGAAGCCCTTCGCGGTCCACGCGACGCTGCCGCCGGCGGTGCCGCCGTTGACGCGCGGGATCGGCTCGCCGCGCTCCTTGCCGGTCGCGACGTCGTAGACGTGCAGCGTGCCGTCCTCGCTGCCGTTCTTCGACAGCGACACCGCGACGAGCTTGCCGTCGAGCGACGGCTGGAAGAAGTCGATCGACGTGCTGCCGCTCGGATCGAGCGCGTTCGGATCGACGAGCACGCGCGCCTGGTCCGGCGCCATCGCCGACTTCATGACGACGACGAACGGCCGCTGCTTCGGCGGCTGGGACTCGAGCGCGAACAGCTGGCCGCCGTGCCACGACAGCGCGAAGTAGTCCTTGCTCTGGTGCTCGAGGATCTGCGCGATCCGCGCGTGGAGCTCGGCGCGCTGCGGCAGCTTGTCGAGGTGCTCGCGCGTGTACTTGTTCTCGGCGTCGCTCCACTCCTGGACCGTCGGGCTGCTCGCGTTCTCGAGCCAGCGGTAGTCGTCGGTGACGGTCTGGCCCCAGTAGGTGTCGGTCACCGGTTGCTTGGCCGCGCGCGGCGGGCCGGTGGGGACGGGCGGCGGCGGCTGCGCCACCGTGTCGACCGGCGGACGATGCGGCGCGGGCGGCGGCGGCGGCTGGGGCGGAGTGGGCGGCGGCTTCGAGCCGCAGGCGGCGAGGACGGCCGCGAGGAGGGCAGTGCGCATGGCGCGCGAGCATAGTAGGTTTCCAGGAATGCGGCTCGCGCTCGTGCTCGTCCTTGCCTCGGCGACCGCGTGGGCCGACGGCGCCACCCAGCTCGGCGCCGGCGACTCCGCGAGCTTCGATCCGAAGTCGGTCTACAAGGTGCCGCGCGGCGCGTCGCCCGCGGTCGGCCCGATCGACGCGCCGATCACGATCGTCGCGTGGAGCGACTACCGCTGCGGTTACTGCAACCTCGCGCAGGTCACGCTCGATCGCCTCGATCGGCTGTACCCGGGCCTCATCCGCTGGGTGCACCGCGAGCTGCCGCTCGACGACGATCACCCGATCGCGGCCGAGGCCGCGCTCGCCGCCGCGGCGCAGGGCAAGTTCCTGCCGATGCACGAGCGGCTGTTCGCCGTCCACGGCGTCGTCGATCGCGCCGACGTCGAGCTGATCGCGCGCGAGCTCGGGCTCGACATGATCCGGTTCCGCGCCGATCTCGACGCCGGCACGTACAAGAAGCAGGTCGCGGCCGACGTCCACGACGCGCTCGCGCTCGGCGTCAGCGCGACGCCGATGTTCTTCATCAACGGCCGGCCGATCCACGGCAACCAGCCGCTCGCGGTGTTCGCGTCGGTCGTCGACGAGGAGCTCGCGCGCGCGGGCGAGGCGCGCGCCGGCAAGCCCGCCGACCTGTACGAGGCGCTCGTCGCCGGCGGCAAGCTCGCCGCCGACGCCGCCCCGGACGTCTCGAACGAGCACGTGCCGCTCGACACCCGCCAGATCTACCGCGTCGGGCTCGGGCTGCCCGGGCAGCAGATCGGCCCCGACGACGCGCTCGTCACGCTCGTCGAGTTCTCCGACTTCGAGTGCCCGTTCTGCGCGCGCGAGGCGCCGGTGATCGCGCAGATGCGCCAGAAGTACGGCGCCGACCTGCGCGTCATCTATCGTCACTACCCCGTGCTGTTCCATCCCGACTCGGTGATCGCGGCCGAGGCCGGCGCGGCGGCCGCCGAGCAGGGCAAGTTCTGGGCGTTCCACGATCAGGTGTTCGGCCACTTCGAGGCCAACGGCCGAGCGCACCTGTCGCGCGCCGACCTCGAGGCCTACGCGAAGGCGGCGGGGCTCGATCTCGCGCGGTTTCGCGCCGCGCTCGACGACCGCCGCTTCCACGACGCGGTGCTCGCCGAGGGCGCCGCCGGCGAGGCGCTCGGCGTGAGCGGCACGCCGACGATGTTCCTCAACGGCGTGCCGGTGGTCGGCGCCGCCGATCCCTCGTCGCTCGACAAGTACATCCAGTTCCACATCCAGCTCGCGAAGCAGATGACCGACCACGGCATCGCGCGCAAGGACGTGTACGCGACGTTCATGGCGATGGCGCGCGGCGACGACCGCGCGGATCCGTCGGCGGTGCCGGAGAGCATCCACATCGAGCTGCGCGACGAGGATCGCGCGCGCGCGGTCGATGCCGCGTGCCGTCGTCACGATGGCACGCGCGCCGCGAAGCTCGCGGACCGTCTGGCAGGCGACGCGCGTCGGCGCGCGGCCGCCGTGTGCGCCGGCGAGGGCATCGACCTGCGCTGACAGCTCCTCGCCACCCGAGTTGCGAGGATCTCGCTGTGTTGTCGCGCGACTACACGGTCGCGAGATGTCGATATCCGGTCACACTCCACTCTCGAATTTCCACGGCAGGGAACGGCATTCGCCGGGTTTCTCGACGGAGTTTCGTCGTGATGCACGACGGTGCGTGATCCGCGGACGATGGCATCGGCGATGCAGTGACAGCTGACCCATGCGCGCCGCCCGTCCCGACGCGACCCTCCCGCTCGGCACTGCCAACGACGGCCGGGTCATGCCCATGGTCCGGCCCGTCCGTCGCGTCGGCGCACGGTTCGGCGAGTACGAGGTGCTCGCCCCGCTGGCAAGCGGCGGCATGGGCGGCGTGTACCTCGCGGCCCACGTCGCGACCGGCGAGCGCGTCGCGCTCAAGGTGCTCGACCCGCTGTTCGCCGATCACGCCGAGGTCATCTCGCGGATGTTCGGCGAGCGGTCCGTGTCGGCGCGCGCGAGCCATCCCGGCCTGCTCGACATCCGCGCCGCCTCGCGCGCGAGCGACGGCGTGCCGTACCTCGTGATGGAGTACCTCGACGGCGAGACGCTCGCCGCGATCATCGAAAGGTCCGGCTCCGCCGGACCGCGCAGCGTGCCCGAAGGGCCGCGCGGAGAAGCGATCGAGCGTGCCCCGCTCGAGATCGAGGCGATCGCGTCGATCGGCGCGCAGCTCGCGGGCGCGCTCGCCGCGCTCCACGACGCCGGCGTCATCCACTGCGACGTCAAGCCCGACAACGTGTTCGTGCTCCACGATCGGCGCTGGCGCGACGCGCCGGCGGTCAAGGTGATCGACT
>JBLMXA010000059.1:0-9010 GCA_050257515.1 Acidobacteriota bacterium
CCGCCGCGCCTGCGCCGCCTGCTCGGCATCGCGATCGCGTGCGGCGGTGCGGCCGCGCTCGTCGGCGCCGACCGGCTGTCGATGTCACCCGATCACCTGCTCGGCAGCGCGATGATCCTCCTCAACTCGCTGTGCTACGGCAGCTACCTCGTGCTCGTGCGGCCGCTCGCGGAACGCTACGATCCGGTCGGCCTGCTCGCGCTGATGTTCATCGCCGGCGTGCCGATGGTCGCGCCGCTCGGCATCGCGGCGTGGGCCGACGCGCCGCCGCTCGCCGCCGGCGACTACGCGTACCTCGCGTTTCTCGTCGCGGTGCCGACCGTCGGCGCGTACGGGCTCGTGCAGAGCGCGCTGCGCCGCGCCGAGGCGACACTCGTGGCTGCCTACATCTACCTCCAGCCGGTCTTTGCCACCTTGGGTGCGATCTTGCTGCTCGACGAGGCGCCGGGCCTGCGACTCTACGGGTGTGGGGCGGTCGTGCTCGCTGGTGTCTGGTTGGCAGCGCGCTCGCGGGCGTGAGACGATCCCTTCCGGGAGGGGACCCATGCGTGCAGCGCTTGGCTTTGCTTTGATCTCGCTGGTCGCGTGTGGCAGCGACTCGACAAGACCTTCGATCAACGCGACGAAGGACAACGTGTGCGATCAGATCGCGCAGGTCGCCTGCTACGACATGTACCAGTGCTGCTCGGAAGGCGAGATCGAGCGCGATCTCAACGTCACCGACCCGCGCACCCAAGATCAGTGCCGCGACGACGTCCGGCGGCTGTGCGTGCGCCGGCTCGCCGATGCGGAGGCGTCGCTCGCCGCCGGGCGCGTGACGTTCGATGCCACGACGATGGACACGTGCCTCAAGTCGATCGTCGCGCCCGATAGCGAGTGCGCGACCGTCACCGACAAGCTGCCGTGGACCGACGCCTGCATGATGTCGGCCTGGGTCGGCACCGTTCCGGTCGGCGGCCAGTGCTTCTTCGCGTTCGATTGCGCGGGCGACGGCACCGCGTACTGCGCGCCGAACCAGACGTGCACCGCGCTGCCGACGCCAGGCCAGCCGTGCTCGTTCAACCAGCCGTGCGCGCTGGGCGCCTACTGCGACTTCACGAACGACCAGTGCAAGGCGCTCGCGGGTCAGGGCGGAACGTGCACGTCGAACGCGCAGTGCGACATGGACCTGTTCTGCGACCTGTCGGGCGGCACCGGGACCGGCACGTGCCAGCCGCTGCACGCCGGCGGCGAGCCGTGCACGAGCTCGCAGGCGTGCGAGTCGGGCGTGTGCAACCCCGGCCGCTGCATGAAGAACAGCGCGAGCTGCTACACGAGCGCGAACTGCGGCAAGTACTGCGCGAGCGGGCCGGAGATGGGCTTCTCGTGCACGAGCGACCAGAGCTGCTACGGCCACTGCAGCGTGACGACGACGCAGCTGTGCACGAGCTCGGCGACGTGCCCGCAGACCCCGACGGTGGAGACGTGCGTGTTCGACAACCCCTGCGTGTCCGACACGTGCGTCGGCGACGTCGTGTGCTCGAGCACGCAGGTGACGGTCGACTACTGCACGGGCGCGGTCGGCGCGCTGCCGCTCACGCCGTAGCGCGACGCCGGCGCAGCGCGACGAGCGCGAGCGCCGCGAGCGTGCCGGCTCCGGCGCCACCGCCGGTGCTGCAGCCACCCCCGCCGGCGACCCCGTGCGCGTAGATGTGGCTCGTGATCACGACGCGCTGGTTGGTGTCGTCCATCAGCTCGGCGCGATAGCGCGTCGTGCCGCCGACGTCGGGCTTGTCCGAGAACGTCGCGTGGAAGTCGTCGCTCGTCACGAGCTTCTGCTCGATCTTCTTGCCATCGCGCCAGATCTGCACGTAGTAACCGTTGCCGCCGACGACGTGCACGGTCATGTCGGCGCTCGAGATGCCATCGACGTCGTCGCCGACCTCGGCGGTGCTGCCGTCCTTCCCCTTCATCGTCAGCTCGACGAACGGATCGTCGGGGCCGCGCAGCTGCGCGATCGTGTGCTGGTGGCGCACGCCGTCGACGATCGCGGCCTCCGACAGCTCGTCGGCGAGCACGAGCGTGCACGGGCTGCCGACCGGCGAGCCGGTCGAGCCCTCGTTCATGCCGGCGGTGTGATCGTCGCTGCCGGTCACCGCCGCGATCCGGTAGCCCTGATCCTCGAGGCCGTCCCACATCTGCAGGACCGGCGGCGTGTCGACCTGCACGCCGATCTGATAGTTCGAGGTGATCACCTCGATGCCCGAGACCTCGTCCCACGGCACGTCGTCGGGGTGCATCCAGCCGCAGCCGATGCAGTTGGTGCCGAGGTTGTACGCGGCGTGGTTGACGATGAAGATGCCGCCCTGCGCGGCGACGTCGTCGATCACGTTCGCCATCGTGCGGCCGTTGTGGCCGAGCCGGTGATCGACATACTGGGAGATGCCGACGCCGTTGCCGTGGCCGGAGTAGGTCGTGATCTCGGCGCCGCGCATGACGAGCACCGGCCAGCTCGGCTGCTGCGCGGCGACGAGCGCCTGCTGCGAGATCGTGTTGTGATCGCTCGCGTTGATGAAGTCGAGGCCGCGCGACTGCGCGAGATCGACGTTGTCCTGCAGGCTCGCCTTCGCGTCACCGCTCTGCGTCGAGTGGACGTGGAAGTCGCCCTTGTACCAGCGGCGGTCCTGCTCGAGCACGACCGGCGAGTACGGCGCCTTCGGCAGCACGGGCAACGTCGCGGTGTCGCTGCACGTGATGTCGATCGCGTAGTGGGCTCCGCTCGCGGACAGCTGCGCCTTGCCGATCGCGACGGTCCACGTGCCGGCGTCGATCGGGCCGGGCAGGTAGCCGCGCGTGCTCTGATCGATGCCGACGATGATGTCGTCGGTGAGGCCGCCGCTCCAGCCGCGATAGCCGCTCGGGCTCCACACGCCGAAATCGAGGATGTTGCCGGCCGTGTACGTCCGCGCGATCTGGATCTCGACCGTGCCGGCCGGCACCGCGAACGGCACGTCGATGTAGTCGCCGTTGCCCGGCAGCGCGTCGCCCTCGAGATGCATCGTCGACAGCACCGCAGCGATCGCGACCAGGCTCATGGCCTACTCTTGTGACCCACCTTCAAGCGCGCCACAAGATGGGGGTGCGTCCGCCAGGTGCGGACGGCGGTGGGCTATGCCGGGAGACCCGTCCATTCCGCGGACTTGGCCCACAGCTCGCGGGCGAGCTCGGCGTCGTCGGCGAGCCGCGCGGGGCGTTTCTCCTTACCGTCCTTGTCGTAGTAGCGGCCGGTCTCCTTCGCGAGCTCCGGCGCGGTCGCGCAGCGCAGCGTGGTCTGCGCGCCCTGTTCGGGCGTGACCATGAACTTCTTCATCACCCAGCGGAACGGCCGCGGCACGCGGCGCCAGACGTCGGTCGCGACGACGCCGGGGTGGAGCGCGTAGGTCGTGACGCTCGTGCCCTCGAGGCGGCGCGCGAGCTCCTTCGTGAACAGCACGTTCGACAGCTTCGACACCGCGTACTCCCGCATCGCGGTCGTCGTCTTGGTCGTCTCGCGCAGCGCCGACCAGTCGATCTGCCTCGCCTGGTAGTGCGACGCGCTCGCGACGTTGACGATGCGCGCCGGCCCGCTCTGCTTGATGCGATCGAGGAGCAGGCGCGTGAACAGGTAGTGCCCGAGGTGGTTCGTGCCGAACTGGATCTCGAAGCCATCCTTCGTCGTGCCGCGCTGGCCGGCGAGGCCCGCGTTGTTGATGAGGCCGTGGATCGGTTCGGTGCGCGCGAGCAGCTCCTCGGCGCACCGGCGCACCGACGCGAGGTCGCCGAGATCGAGCTGCACGAATTCGACCTGCTTGTTGCCGGTGGTGCGCTGGATGTCGTCGATCACCGGCTGCGTCTTGTCCTTCGAGCGGCACGCGAGGATCACGTGCGCGCCGCGCTGCGCGAGCTCGCGCGCGGTGATCTTGCCGATGCCGGTGTTCGCACCGGTGACGATGAACGTCTTGTTCGCGAGGTCTTGCATGGAGCCCGCAACATGGAGCCTGAACGCGCGGCGTCAAGGCGTCGCGTGAAACGTGATGGCGCTTGCAGTCGTTTCGCACGCGGTCGCGGCGTGCGGTACCGGAAATGGAACCGCCAAGACACCGAGGGCGCCGAGCCCGAGCCAGCAGAAGAAGTAACCACGAAGACACGAAGGCCACAAAGATCAGAAAGACATCTGGGCTTTGTGTCCTCTGTGTCTTTGTGGTTGATCTCTTCGCCTGCTTGGCGCACCTGGCGCCTTGGCGGTTGATCAGTACGGCGCCTGCCCGTTGACGTTGCCGCCGGGGCCGTAGTCGCAGACGATCGTGGCGGGGAACTGCAGGTTGGAGCACGTCTGCAGCGCGCAGCCGACGTGCGTGGTGTCGCGCCACACGACCTGGGTGTAGTGGCCGCAGATCTGTCCGCTCGCGCAGGTGTCGGGATACGTGAAGTACTGCTTCTCGCTCGCCCACGCGTTCACCGCGGCCATCGCGGTCGCCGCACCGCCGGCGGCGAAGATGTTCTCGCCGATGTACGCGTAACCGGCGACGTTCGTGCGGTTCGGATCGTGATCGAGGATCTGGCCGTTCGCGCTCTGGCACTTCGCGGCCCACGCCTGCGCGTAGCTCGCGAGGCTCGGATCCCACTGCAGCGCCGGCAGCGCGCCCGCGGCGATGCCCGAGGTGTCGACCGCCGCGCGCACCTGGTTGTGATAGAGCGTCATGCCCATCAGGTTCGCGGGCTCGCCCGTGCCGCCCGGCGCATCTGCGGTGCCCATCGGAGCGGAATCGCCGCCACACGCTGCAAGCACGATCAGCGCGACTACCCTCATGTGAACATCATATCGTGGTAAAGCTCGCGCCGGAGGATCGATCGAGTAGACGAAACGACAGCTCCGACGGACGCAGGGAAGTCAGTGCGAAACTGACACAGCCCCCGCTACTGTGACCGGGGACGAAGCGAGCACGGTGCAACCACCAGCCACCGGGTAACTGGGAAGGCGCTCGCCGAGGACGAACCGGAAGTCAGGACACCTCGCCGTCGCGGTTCACGTGGGGTGACATGGCTTCCAACGCCTACATATTCGCTCGTCCGCTCGTACTCGTACTCGCACTCGTACTCGTACGAGACCGTGCCGCGCGCGCCGACGAGACGATCGTGATCATCGATCGCCCCGACGACCGGCCCGCCGCGCGCGACCGCGACCGCGCGCTCGGCGACGCGCCGTTCGTCACGATCATCCATCCCGACGACCACCCCGCGACCGCGTCGGTCGCCGATGCGGTCGGCCAGACGGTCGGCGCGCTGACGCGCTCGCTCGGCGGGCTCGGCGCGTTCGAGTCGGTCAGCGTGCGCGGCTCGGCGCCCGGCCACACGCAGGTGCTGATCGACGGCGTGCCGCTCGCGCGGATCGCGCAGGTGACGACCGATCTGGGGCGGTTCTCGCTCGCGTCGTTCGGTCAGGTCGAGCTGTACCGCGGCTCGGTGCCGGTCGAGCTCGGCGGCGCGGGCGTCGGCGGCGCGCTCGATCTCGTGACGCGCCTGGGCCGCGGCGAGCACGGCGAGCGCGTCACCGCGTCGCTCGGCGCCGGCTCGTACGGCGCGCGACACGCGCGGCTGCACTACGGCGACGCGCACGCCGGCGGGCGGATCCTGTCGTCGACGACGGTCGGTTACCAGGGCGCGACCGGCGACTACACGTACTACGACGACAACGGCACGCCGCTCAACCTGTCGGACGACACGTACCGCGTGCGCGGCAACAACGGCTTCGATCAGGTCGACGCGGCGACCCGCGCCGGCACGCTCGATCAGCAGACCGCGGGCGGGCTGCGCGCGGCGTGGAAGCACCAGGGGCTGCCGGGCTCGACCGCGCAGCCGGCGATCAAGGCGTCGCTGACGACGCTCGACGTGATCGGCGACGCGCGCGGCGAGCACGCGATCGGCGATGCGAGCGAGCGCGAGCTCGGCTACCTGCTCGTCGAGACGCAGCGGCTGCGCGATCCGCTCGGCGAGCTCGGGCTCGGCACGCAGCAGCGCGCGTACGTCACGCTGTCGGGCGGCGCGACGTCGACGTGGCACGCGCGGGTCGCGGGCGATCGCGTCACCGCCGGCGTCGAGCTGCGCGGCGATCGCTTCCGCGACGAGGACACCAGCGGCGTGCAGCCCGCGATCACCGGCGATCGCGTCGGCGGCGCGCTGCTCGGCTCGTACGACCTCGCGCTCGCGCCCGAGCTCGTCGTCATGCCGGCGATGCGCCTCGACGTCGTGCGCACCGCGCCGACGCCCCAGACCGCGGGGCCCGAGGCGCTGATGCCGGTGCCGCCGCGGTGGGACGTCGTGCCGAGCCCGCGCGTCACCGCGCGGCTCGCGGTCGGCGACGATGTCGCGATCAAGGCGAGCGGCGGCTGGTACGTGCGGCTGCCGACGCTGATCGAGCTGTTCGGCGATCGCGGCTACGTCGTCGGCTCGCCGGCGCTGCGTCCGGAGCGCGGACCGTCGGGCGAGGTCGGCGCGGTGTGGGCGCCGGCGCGCGCGGTCGCCGGCGGCGCGATCGCTCGCGTGCTCGTCGAGACCGACGCGTTCGCGACGCGCCTGCGCGACACGATCGCGTTCATCACGACCGCCGGCTACGTCGCGCGGCGCGCGTCGCGCGCGTCGTGTCGCTGACCGCGAGCTTCACCGAGCTGCAGACCGAGCAGATCTCGAACGACCCGGCGTTCGCGGGCAAGCCGCTGCCGCGCGAGCCGAGCGAGCTCGTGTACGCGCGCGCCGACGTTGTCCATCCGATCGCGCGCCACGCGTGTGCGGCGTGGCTCGACGCGAGCTACCAGGCCGAGAGCTTCCTCGACAACGCGAGCCTCGGCCGCGTGCCCGCGCGCCTGCTCGTCGGTGCCGGCGCGCGCGTCGAGATCGGCGCGCGCGTCGCGATCGCCGTCGCGGTCGAGAACCTCGCCGACGTGCGCATCGTCCAGCTCCCGCTCGATCCCGCGCCGAGCCCGACGTTCACGTCGACGCCGGCCGCGCTCGCCGACGTGGCGGGCTTTCCGCTTCCCGGACGCAGCCTCTACGTGTCCATGGACTGGAGTCACTGATGAAACGCCGCATCGTACTCGTACTCGTGCTCGCTGCCTGCGGCAGCTCCCACCACAACCCGCCGTCCCCCGACGCGCCGGTCTCCGGCGACGCCGCGAGCCCGGTGCCCACCGCGATCGCGGTCGCCGGCGACTACACGCCCGGCCATCCCGGCGTGCTGACGGCGGTGTCGATGGACAGCGACGTCGTCATGCAGAACGTCGCGCCGCAGGGCGCGGTCGGCGACGATCCCGTGATCCGCCACTTCGGCAACGAGCTCTACGTCGTCAACCGCGCCGACGGCAACAACGTCACGATCCTCGACGCCTCGACGCACGCGCTCGTCGAGCAGCTCGGCACCGGCGCCGGCTCGAACCCGCAGGACGTCGCGGTCGCCGGCGGCAAGCTGTACGTGCCGGCGCTCGGCACCGCCGGCGTCGTCGTGCTGACGCGCGGCTCGAACACGACCACGACGATCGATCTCGGCACGCCGCTCGGCGATCCCGACGGCAAGCCCGACTGCGTCTCGGCGTACGTCGTCGGCAGCCAGCTGTTCGTCGCGTGCGGCCTGCTCGACGCGAGCTTCACGCCGCGCGGCCCGGGCCAGGTCGCCGTGATCGACACCGCCACCGACACGTTCGTGTCGGCGATCGCGCTGCCGTACGCGAACCCGCAGAGCTTCTTCACGCGCGCGCCGCAGGCCTCGGTGTTCGCCGGCGACCTGCTGATCCCGACCGTGCCGAGCTTCACCGACTACTCGACCGGCTGCATCGCGCGCGTGTCGGCGACCGCCGCGAGCTGCGCGATCACGAACACCGACCTCGCGGGCTTCGCGACGCGCGCCGACGTCTCCGGCGACACGCTGTGGATCGCGACAGGGACGTACGACACGAGCTTCATGAACCAGACCGGCACGCTGCGCCCGTACGATCTGAAGCAGGGCGGGCTCGGCACGAAGTACTCGGCGGCGAGCGAGCTGATCGTCGATCTCGCCGCGTGTCCCGACGGCTCGATCGTCGCGACCGACCAGGCAGCGTCGACCGGCGGCATCCGCGTCTATCGCTTCGGCGGCGAGCAGACCACATCCGCGCTCGCGATCGGCCTGCCACCCGCGTTCGGCGACGCGCTCGTCTGCTACTGAGCTAGACTGGCGCGATGGGCGGATTCAGCTTCGCGTCGGTGGTGCTCAGTTACTTCATGGTCGCCGGCGGGATGTTCGCCGGCATGCTCGTATCGGCGTACGCGAAGGTGGAGGGCGAGTACGCCAGGTACGCCGTGGTCGCGATCGGCGCCGCCGCCGGCGGCTACTTCGCGGCGCGCGCGAGCCGCGGCTCGACGATCGTCGAGCCGGCGCTCGGCGGGCTCGCGGTCGTCGGCACGATCGCGGCGCTGATCGCCACGGCGGGCGGCAAGGCCGTGTTCACGGTGCACGACAACGCGGTCGCCAAGGCGATCGGCTTGTTCGCCGCGGCCGGCGGCGTCGGATCGATCGCCGGCGCGTGGGTCGGCGAGAAGTACTTCGGCGACGCGCCGACGTCGACCGGCCGTGGTACCTGTTCAGCGCGTTCACGACGTTCGGCGCGTGCCTGCTGGTCACGATGATCGCGACCACGCTCACCGTCACCGGCGACGGCAGCGTCGACACGTTCGTGAAGATGTTCCTGCTCGGCCTGGCCGCGGGCTGCTTGCTCGCCGGCATCGCGATCGGAGCATCGTCACGCGCGCGTCCGCTGCTCGCCGCGTGCCTCGGCGGCGGCGTCGGCGTGGCCGGCTTCTGCTTGATGGTCATCAAGGCCTCCGAGGGCCACGCCGACAGCGACACGAAGGCCGGCATGGCCGTGTTCGCGATCGGCGGCGCGATCGTGACGCTGATCGGCGCGCTGATCGGCTGGGCCGCGGTCGGCAAGCGCGCGCCGGGCGCGGTGACGTAGCGTGCACC
>JBLMXA010000060.1:0-2650 GCA_050257515.1 Acidobacteriota bacterium
ACGCGCTGATCGACGCGTTCGCCGGTGCCCACGACGAGCGCGCGATCGTCGTGCCGACCTGCGAGCGCAAGCGCGGCAACCCGGTCGTGTGGGGCCGCCACCACTTCGCCGAGATCCGCGAGCTCGCGGGCGACGTCGGCGCGCGCGCGATCCTCGAGCGGCACGCGAACGACGTGCGCACGGTCGCGCTCGACGATCCCGCGATCCTGTTCGACGTCGACACGCCCGAGGCGCTCGCGGCGCTCGGCCGCGCGTGACCTCACCAGCCGGCGAGCGCGACGACGATGCCGGTCGCGACGATCAGGCCACCGGCCGCGCTATCGCCGTAGCGCTCGATCCACCGCGCGCGCAGCCGCGACGCGCCGCCGTGGGCCGCGAGCGTGAGCGCGGCCATCGTCGCCATCGTCGACAGCTCGTAGACGACGACAATCGCGAGCGTCGCGGCGCGCGACAGGGGCGCGGCCGCGAACACGATCGGCACGACCGCGACGCACGGATCGGCGCAGTAGATCGCGAACAGCGTCCACACGGTGCGCTGGCCGGGATCGTGGACGTGATCGAAGTGCGCGTGGTCGTGCCCGTGCAGCCGCCGCGCGATCACGTGGCGCGCGCCCCACAGCGCGTACGCCGCGCCGAAGCCGATCAGCAGCACGCCGGAGATCGCGCCGACCTGCGCGCCGAGCGCGGTGATGACCGCGGTGCCCGACACGAGCGCGACGAGGCCGAGCGCCGCGGACACGGTGACGTGCCCGAAGCCGCACACGAGCGCGACGCGCGCGGTGCGGCGCGCCGGCCAGCCCTTCGCGCGCGCGACCGCGGCGACCGGCACCCAGTGATCGGGCGCGAGCGCGTGCAGCGCGCCGACGGTGGCGGCGGCGATCGCGAGCGTCGGTGCGAGCGTCTCGGTCACCGGCGCCGCGCCTCCAGCCAGGCGAGCCACTCGCCGATGCCCTCGCCGGTCCTGCCGGAGACCGCGATGACCTTCGGATCCGGCATCACGCGCGCGAGCGCGTCGCGAATCGCGGCGACGTCGACGTCGAGGTGCGGCAGCAGATCGATCTTCGTCAGCAGCACGAGATCGGCCTTGCGGAACATCACCGGGTACTTGAGCGGCTTGTCCTCGCCCTCGGTGACCGCGAGCGCGACGACGTTCGCGGCCTGGCCGAGGTCGTAGATCGCCGGGCACACGAGGTTGCCGACGTTCTCGATGAAGAAGGTGTCGACCTCGCGCCACGGCATGTGGTGGAGCGCATCGTGCACCATCCTCGCGTCGAGGTGGCACGCCGAGCCGGTCGTGATCGCGCGCGCGGCGATCCCGGCGTGGGTGAGGCGCTGCGCGTCGCGGTCGGTCGCGAGATCGCCCGACACCGCGCCGAGTCGGCGCTTGCCGCCGTACGCCTTCGCGGTTTGCTCGAGCACCGCGGTCTTGCCCGCGCCCGGCGAGCCCATCAGGTTGATCGCGAGCACGCCCGCCTCCACGAAGTGCTCGCGGAGGTGCGCCGCGCGCGCGTCGTTGTCCGCGAGCACGTGCTCGTGAACCTCGACGGGAACGAGCTCGGAATCACCGCAGCCGCAATCTTCACACATCGCGGACCTCCATCTCGATGCGCTCGAGGATGATGTCGCCGCCGGCGGCGAGCTTCGCGGGCTTGCCGCAGCACCGCAGGATCGCGCCGGGCTCGAGCACGCGATCGCACACCGCGCACCGCCACTCGGCGGGAACCGGCTCGATCGCGAGCTCGGCCTGCTCGCACGCGCTGCGCGCGCGAAACGTCTCGAACGCGGTGCGCAGCAGCTCGAGCTCGACGCCTGCGAGCTCGCCGATCTGCACCTGCAGCTTCTTGATGACCGCGCCGGGGTGCGTGTCGGCCTCGCGCTGAGCGCGATCGACGAGCGAGGCGACGATCGAGTACTCGTGCATGGCTACTCCGGCCCGAACTTCGCGGTGCGGTGCTCGAGGAACGCGGCGATGCCCTCGGCGAAGTTGCCGCCGTCGGCGATGCGCGCGAGCTCGTTGAGCTCGGCGTCGAGGTGGACGTCGAGGCGATCCATGCCGGCGGCGCGGTTGAGCAGCTGCTTCGCGACGCCGACCGCCGCGGTGGGCTGGGCGGCGAGCTGCTGCGCGAGCTCGAGCGCGCGCGCGTCGAGCCGGTCGTCGGCCACGACCTCGTTGACGAGGCCGATCGCCTGCGCCTCGCGCGCGGTCTGCCGCGTGCCGAGCAGCACGAGCTCCATCGCCTTGCGAAAGCCGACGAGGCGCGGCAGCAGGAACGTCGTCGACTCGGCGCCGGTGAGCCCGGTCTTGAAGTAGGCCCACTCGAACGTGGCGCGCTCGGTCGCGATCACGAGATCGCACGCCATCGCGATGCCCAGGCCGCCGGCGGCGGTCGGCCCGTCGACGGCGGCGAGCCATGGCTTCGGCGCGCGGCGGATCTCGGAGATCGTCGAATGGATGTACTCGAGGATCTGCTTGAAGATCGCGCCATAGCCTTTCCGCTCCGACGCCGTCAGGTAGTGAACGTCGTCGTTGCCGCCCTTCGCGATGTACTTGAGATCGGCGCCGCTGCAGAACACGCCGCCGTCGCCGCGCAGCACGACCGCGCGTACCTCGCGGTCGCGCGCGAGCTGCAGGCCGGCCTTGCGCAGGTCC
>JBLMXA010000061.1:0-8023 GCA_050257515.1 Acidobacteriota bacterium
CGTCACCGCCGGCGACGGCGTGCTCGCCGCCGAGCTCGATGGTGCGCGCGGCGAGCTGCCCGTGCACCTGTCGCCCGGCGACGCGCGGCTCGGCGTCACCGTGGAGCTGTCAGAAAATTGAACCGCCAAGGCGCCAAGGCCGCCAAGCCGGAGCCAGAAGAAGATTCCTCTCTCCGAGCTTGGCGAGCTCCGCGCCTTGGCGGTTGATCCTCAGTTCGGCGTGAGCGTCGCGGTCGCCGGATCGCCGTGCACGTCCGTCAGGTGGACCTCGTCGCCTTGCACGTCGACCGTGCAGCCGCCGCAGTCGACGCTGACGCCGTTGGGATAGACGCGCGCCGGTGCGAGGATCACCGTCGGCGCCTTGCTCGCGCGATCGGGATGCCACGACAGTTGCAGCGTCTTCGATGCGGGATCGTAGCTCCAGCCGATCGGATCGCCGGCGATCGCGCTCGGCGAGGGCCGCACGACCGCGGCGACGAGCGGCGCGACCTCCTGGCCCTGCGCGTCGAGCAGCGAGTAGCCGCCGCCCTCGTCGTAGGCCCAGTACATCGTGCCGGCGGCGACCGCGGCGGTCGCGTCGTAGTCGGCGCCCATGTACGCGGCGATCTGCGGATCGTCGCCGTGGCCGCCGTACTCGCCGATCCACAGCGCGGCGCCCATCTTGTCGGCCTCGCTCGCGTAGTCGGCGGCGGTGTCGATCAGCATCTGCGCGTGCGCCGGATCGAACATGCCCGTCTGCTCGGCGTCGACGTCGTAGAGGTGTGGCGCGTAGACGACGTCCCTGGCGTGGAACGGCTGCAAGCTCGTCGAGAACCCGAGGTTGCGCGAGTTCGACGGCTCGGCGAACGCGATCCACCGCGGCGCGGCCGTGCGCACCGCCGCGATCGCCGCCTCGTAGTACGGCTGCAGGCGATCCTTCTCGAAGCTCGCGATCGCGTAGGAGCCCCACGACGGCTCGTTGATCGGATCGAAGCCGATCACGGCGGGCTCGTCGGCGAGCCGCTCGGCGACGTGCTGCCACGCGGCGACCAGCTCGCCCTGCGTCGCCGCGTCGGTCCACAGGTGATCGAAGCATGCGATCACGTGCGAGTCGGCGTAGTTGATGCCCCACGGCTGCTGCGGCACGAACCCCGCGTAGTTCGCGGCATCGCACGTCCACATCGGCGCGCCGTCGAAGCCGAAGCCCTCGCCGTAGACGTCCTGGTGCATGTCGAGGATCACGGCGAGCCCGGCATCGGCGGCCCAGCCGACGCGCGTGCGCACCCAGTCGAGGTACGCATCGTCGAACTGGCCCTGCTGCGGCTCGATCGCCGACCACGTGATCAGGAACCGGATCGCGGTCATCCCCCAGTCCGCGCGCAGCCGCGTGTAGTCCGCGGGCCCGAACGTATCGGTGTACGGCGCGTTCTTGTGCGCGCCGGCGAGGTTGACGCCGCGCAGGATCAACGCGCGGCCGTCCGCATCGCGGATCGCGCCGCGGCACACCGCCGCGCGCCCGTCGCAGCGCGAAGGCGCGTCAGCGCCGCATCCGGCGAGCGCCGCGATCGCGAACATGCACGCCAGCCTCACGACGGCGACTCTAACCGGTTACCATGCGCGGCGCGATGAGCTCACGCGACGACGATCGAACCGCGCGACAGATCGCACGCGCCAGGCAGCGCGGCGCCGGCGATCGATCCGCGCAGCTCGCGGCGGAACTGATGAAGCTTCCGGAGCCGCAGCTCGCGCAGCTCGAGCTCGACGACGACCTGCGCGCCGACATCGTCCGCGCGCGGGCGGTCACGACGCACATCGCCCGGCGCCGCGCCGAGCGCACGCTCGCGGGCGAGCTGCGCCGCTACGATCTCGGCGAGGTCGCCGCCTCGCTCGCGAAGCTCGAGGGCTCGAAGCACGCGGGGATCCAGCAGTTCCACCTCGCCGAGAAGTGGCGCGCGCGGCTGATCGACGAAGGCGTGGTCGCGCTCGCGTCGTTCCCCGGCGGCGCCGACGACAAGCTGCCCGCGCTGATCGACGCGGCGCAGCGCGAGCGCGCGACCGGCCTGCCGCGCGGCGCGTCACGCGCGCTGTTCCGTCACGTCGTCGAATTACTGAAGCCGGCTCGCGACCCGGCCGAGGAGTGACGTGGGGGCGATCCACGAGCTGCTCGCGCGCGATCACGATCGGCTCGATGCCGCCCTCGCCCGCGCGCTCGCGGATCCCGCGGCGATCGATCTCGAGGCGTACCGCGAGCTGCGGCTCGGCCTGCTGCGCCACATCGCGATGGAGGAGACGGGGCTGTTCGGCGAGGCGCGCGCGCGCCGCGGCGGCGATCCGTTGCCGCTCGTCGAGCAGCTCCACGCCGATCACGCCGCGCTCGCGTCGCTGCTCGTGCCGACGCCGACGCACGCGCTGCTGCGCACGCTGCAAGGCGTGCTCGGCGAGCACAACCCGCTCGAGGAGAACCCGGGCGGCCTGTACGATCAGTGCGAGCAGCTCGCGGGCGGCGAGCTCGCCGAGGTCATCGCGCGCATGCGAGCGATTCCCCAGGCACGTGCCGCCGCGCACGTCGACGAGCCGCGCGTTCACGCTCACATCGCGCGGATGCTCGCCGCGCGCCGTGTCATTGGGGGATCGTCATCGTGACGCTCAGCCCGCCGCCTTCGCGGTTCGCGAGCGACACGCGGCCGCCGTGCGCCTCGGTGATCTCGCGGACGAGCGCGAGCCCGAGGCCGGTACCGTCGCGTTTCGTCGAGTAGAACGGCAGCAGCGCGTTCGCGAGCACGGCCTCGGTCATGCCGCCGCCGCGATCGGCGACCTCGATCGTGACCGCGCTCGCGCCGCGGCGCACGCGCAGCACGACGTCGGCGGGCGGCGAGCCCGACTCGTGCGCGTTGCGCAGCAGGTTGACGAGCGCCTGCTCGACCTGCGCGGGATCGAGGCGCGCGGGCGCCTCCGGCAGCGCGCCGTCGATCTGGAACGCGATCTGCGCGCGCAGCGGCTCGACGAGCTCGCGCCACGCGGTCGGCTCGGGCCGCGGCGCCGGCAGCTTCGCGAATCGCGCGTAGCCCTGGATGAACTGCTCGAGGTGGTGCGCGCGCTCGGCGATCGTCGCGAACACCTTCTCGAGCTGATCGTGCTTGCCGAGCTCGACGAGCTTCGCGCCGGAGTGCGCGAGCGACGCGACCGGCGCGAGCGAGTTGTTGAGCTCGTGGCTGATCACGCGGATCACCTTCTTCCACGTGCGCACCTCCTGGCGGTGCAGCTCGACGGTGAGGTGGCGCAGCACGAACAGCTCGTGCGCGCGGCCGTTGAGCCGGAACCCGCTGCGCGCGAGGTAGAAGATCTCCTCCTCGCCCTCGCTGTCGACGACGAACAGCCCGTCGCCGCCGCGCGCGACCGCCTCGCGCAGCGCCTCGGGCGCGCCCTCGAGCAGCCTGTCGAGCTTGACGCCCTCGAGCCGCTTGCCCTCGCCGAGCAGGCGGCGCGCCGCGATGTTGCCGTAGACGATGTGGCCGCCGCCATCGACGAGCATCATCGCGACCGGCGTGTTCTGGATCATCGTGTCGAGCAGCAGCTCGCGCTGCACGAGCGACTCGCGCTGGCCGCGCAGCGTGTCGCCGAGCGCGTTGTGCGCGGCGACGAGATCGCCGAGCTCGTCGTCGTGATCCCAGCGCAGCGAGAACGCGAAGTCGCCGTCGCGGTAGCTCGTCGCGGTGCCGGCGAGCGCGCGGAACATCGACGCCGTCGCCAGCAGCGGCCGGCGCACCGCCCACAGCGTGAGCGGCACGAACACGATCAGCGCGAACACCCCGGCGAGCCACGGCTCGCACCACCAGTACTCGAGCCCGAGCGAGAAGCCGATCGCGAGCACGACGAGCGCGCACGCGATCAGCGTGACGCGTCCGAACAGCGAGCTGCGACGACGTTTGCGGGGGCGGGTCATTCGCGGGGGATGCCGAGCTTGTCCATCCTCCGGTACAGCGCCTGCCGACTCAAGCCGAGCTCGGCCGCCGCCTGTGCGACGACGCCGCCGACCCGCGCGAGCGCCCCCTCGATCGTCGCGCGATCGAGCTCCTCGACCGGCGGCGGCGCCGCCGCCGACGACGACAGCGACAGATCCGCCGCCGTGATCTCCGGCCCCGCGGCGAGCAGCGCCGCGCGCTGCAGCGCGTTCTTGAGCTCGCGCACGTTCCCGGGCCAGCTGTACTTGCGCAGCGCCTCGCGCGCGTCGACGGCCAGCCGCTTGTCCGCGGCGAGGAAGTGCTGCGCGAGCGGCAGGATGTCGTCGACGCGCTCGGCGAGCGGCGGGACGCGGATCTCGATCGTGTTGAGCCGGTAGTAGAGGTCCTCGCGAAACGTGCCGGTGCGGATCATCGCGTGGAGATCGGCGTTCGTCGCGCTGATCACGCGCACGCTGACCTGGCGCTCCTTGTTCGAGCCGAGGCGCTCGAACCGCCCGGTCTCGAGCACGCGCAACAGCTTCATCTGGCCGGTCTGCGACAGGTTGCCGATCTCGTCGAGGAACAGCGTGCCGCCGTCGGCCGACTCGAACTTGCCCTCGCGCGCGCGCGTCGCGCCCGTGTACGCGCCGACCTCGGCG
This sequence comes from Acidobacteriota bacterium, assembly GCA_050257515.1. GTDB lineage: Bacteria > Myxococcota_A > Polyangia > Haliangiales > Haliangiaceae > JABFXX01. The sequence goes on from JBLMXA010000061.1 coordinate 4,580, forward strand.
CCGAACAGCTCGGCCTCGATCAGCTCCGACGGCAACGCGCCGCAGTTGAGCGTGACGAATGGCCCGCCGCGCACCTTCGAGTTCGCCTGCACGATCTCGGCGAGCTTCTCCTTGCCCGCTCCGTTCGGGCCGCTGATCAGCACCGGCACGTCGGCGCGCGCGACCTGACACGCGAGCGCGATCACGCGCTCCATCGCCGGATCCGCGAACACCGCGCCGCACAGGTCGTAGCGCTGCGCGAGCTCGCTCTTGCGGCGGTGCTCGTCGGCGCGCCGGCGCGCGAGCTCGCGGCGGGTCGCGGCGAGCTCGACGAGGTTCTGCACCGTCGTCAGCAGCTTCGTGTCGTCCCAGGGCTTCGCGAGGTAATCGGCGGCGCCCGCCTTGACGAGCTTCACCGCCGCCTCGAGCTGCGTCCACGCGGTGAGCAGGATCACCGGCAGGTCGGGGCAGCGCTCGCGGATCGCGTGGAACAGCTTCGCGCCCTCCTCGCCCGACGTCGTGTCGGCGCGGAAGTTCATGTCCTGGATGACGACGTCGATCGGCTCGCGTGCGAGCACCGCGAGCCCGGCCGCCGGCGACTCGGCGCGCACGGTGCGCAGCTCGCGCAGCGAGAACAGCACCTCGAGCGCCGTCGCGACGGCGGGGTTGTCATCGATGACGAGGACGGTGGGCATGCGCTAGACGGTGCGGGTCGCGATCGCGGGTGGGATGGTGGCGGCGCGCATCGCCGGGCCGAGCACGGCGAGCTGGCCGAGCAACCATAGCAGCGCGGCGCCGATCGGCAGGAACTCGGCCGGCAGCCGCGGCACCTGGTAGGAGTGCATCAGCCACAGGTTGATGCCGTAGGCGAGCACCATCCCGAGGACGATCCCGGCGGTCGCCAGGATGAAGTTCTCGACCTGGAAGTAGCGGAGGATGTCGCCGCGCGTCGCGCCGAGCGCGCGCCGGATGCCGATCTGCCGCGTGCGCTGCTGCACCCAGAAGCTCGCGAGGCCGACGACGCCGAGCGCGGTGATGACGAGCAGCGCGAGCGACACGCCGACGAGCAGGTACGCCATCGATCGATCCTGCTTGAAGTAATCGGCGCGCACCTCCGCGAACGACAGCTCGCGCAGGACGATGCGCGCGGGATCGATCCGGGTGAGCGTGGTCTCGATCGCCGCCTTGATCTCGGCCGCGCGCGACGGATCGAGCCGCACCACGTAGTGGCCGGCTTGCGTGTACGGCAGCTTGATCGGCATGATCATCGTGTAGAACGCGTGGTCGGGGTGGCCGAAGTCGTTCGGCCGCGCGAGGCGATCGACGACACCGACGACGGTCTGCGGGTACTCGCCGATCACGTACACGTTCCTGCCGACCGCGTTCTTGCCGGGAAACAGCTTGTTCGCGAGATCGCGCGTGAGGATCACCGAGCTGATGCTCGTGACCTTCTTCTCCGCCGCCTCGTAGTCGACGTACTCGCCGGGCAGGAAGCCGCGGCCGGCGGCGAGCTGCGTGCCGAGCACGTCGAGCAGGCCCGGGCTGCCGATGTACATCGTCGCGTTCACCCCACTCGGATCCTGCGGCCTCGGCGACACGTCGGAGTTCCACGACGAGTTGCCGAACGGCACCTCGTTCGCCACCGCGACTCCCTTGACCCCCGGGATCGCGCGCAGCGCCGCGAGATCCTGCTCGGTCAACGCGTACGGATCGGTCTTCGTACCGATGCCGGTGAGCCGCACGTCGAGGAGCTCGGCCTCGGCGACGCCGCTGGGTCGATCCATCCGCGCGAGGCGCTCGCGGATCACGAACACCGTGTTGCACACGATCGCGCAGGTGAACGCGATCTCGAGGATGATCAGCGTGGCCGCCGTCTTGTGGCGGCGCAGCGTCGACAGGATCGGGAAGAAGTGCATGGTGGGCCTCAGAGCGACTTGAGCTGGACCGCGGGGGTGATCTGGCAGCCGCGCCACGCCGGGAACAGTCCCGCGAGCAGGCTCGCGACGATCGACAGCGCGAACGTCATGGCGAGCATCGGCAGGTCGAGCTCCGCGAGCGATGCATACGAGGTCGGCTGGTGGCGCACGGCGAACAGCCCGAGCCACGCGAGGCCCAGGCCGAGCACGCCGCCGACGAAGCCGATCATGCCGGACTCGACGAGCAGCTGCAGGAAGATCGACCGCTTCGACGCGCCGAGCGCGCGGCGCACGCCGATCTCGGGCGACCGCCGCACGAACTTCGTCAGCAGCAGCCCGACGGTGTTGATCAGGCAGACGAGCAAGAACCCGAGCGCGACGTAGTTCTGCAGCCGCACGTCGTTCGGCACGATCTCCTTGAACTCGAGCCACTGCATCACGTCGCGGAGGCGCACGTTGGGCGGCCGCTGGTAGCGCCCGGCGCGCAGCTGCTCGCGCGAGTACGACACGAGGTAGTCCTTGTACGCGGCGGCCTTCTCCTTGCTGTCGAGCTCGACCCAGTACTGGATCCACACGCACGGCGCGCCGACGCGCAGCGAATCGGGGCCGCTCTCGTCCCAGCAGTCCATGCTGCCGTTGCGGCCGAGCTTGAGCTCGACCGCCGTCGAGAACGGCGTGTAGACGAGCTCCGACTTGCCGTAGCGCGCGAGGTTGAGATCGAAGAAGTGCGGCGATGGCTGCCAGTCGTCGATCACGCCGAGGATCCTCATCTCGTTACCCTCGACGCGGATCGTGCGGCCGACGACGCTCGTCGTGCCGAACAGCTTGTCGGCGAGCGGCCTCGCGATCACGACGACGCGCGACCGGCCGACGTCGTCGGCGGCGGTCCAGCCCGTGCCGGCGACGAACGGCACCCGGAAGATCGTGAAGAAGTCCGCCGACGTGTAGCGCGAGTCGGCGAAGAACGGCTTGAGGTCCGACCGCTCCGGCTCGATCGCGACACTGCCGCCGGTCATCATCGCCTGGCGATCGCCCTTCGCCTGCCGCAGCAGCTCCTCGGCGTCGGCGCGCGTGACCTGCTCGTCGGGCTCCTTCAGCGGCTGGTAGCCGAGGAGATTCCGCGGATCGAGCTGCACGTAGTAGAGCTGGTGGCTCTTGCTCGGGATCGGGTCCGCGGACAGCACGTGGAGCACGGTGAGCGTCGTCATGCTCGCGCCGACGCCGAACGCGATCGCGACGATCATCAGCGCGGTGAGCGCCTTGTTGCGCTTGAGGCTGCGCCTCGCGAGGTCGAGGTAGTACGTGAACATGATCAGGCCGTCGGCTGCGCCGCGTTGCGGGTGGAGCGAACGAGCGAGGGGCCGCGCTCGAGATCGGTCGCGACGCCGTCGACGATGTGGACGTTGCGCTGCGCGCGCGCGGCGATCTCGGGATCGTGCGTGACGATCACGACCAGCGTGCCCTGCGCGTTGAGCTCCTCGAGCAGCTGCATGACCTCGCGCGCCATCTGCGAGTCGAGGTTGCCGGTCGGCTCGTCGGCGAGCAGCAG
>JBLMXA010000062.1:0-2770 GCA_050257515.1 Acidobacteriota bacterium
GGATCGGATCGGTCGCGACGAGCGTGTACATCGGCGTCGGATCCGCCGTGCCGACGAGCGTGCCGATGTCGATCGAGCGGCTCGTGATCGTGCCGGCGAACGGCGCGGTGACCTTCGCGAACGCCTGGGTGTCGACGAGCCGCCGGACGTTGGCCTCGGCGGCCGCGACGTTCGCCTCCTGTGCGGAGACCGTCGCCTCGTCGGTCGCCGCCTGCGCCTGCTGCTGCTCGACCTGCGACTTCGCGACGAGCTGCTGGTCCGACAGCTTCTCGTAGCGCGTCGAGCTCTGCTTCGAGTAGTCGCGCTGCGCGACCGCCTGCTTGACCGCGGCCTTCGCCTGCGCGAGCTGCGCGCGCGCCTGCGCGAGCTGCGCGTCGATCTCGGGCGTCTCGATGTCGACGAGCAGCTGGCCTTCCTGGACCTTGTCGCCGATGTCGACGTGCCACTTGCGCACGTAGCCCTGCACGCGCGCGTAGATCTTCGTCTCCTGCAGCGGCTTCGCGACGCCGGGCAGCACGAGCGCCTGGGCGCTCTGCAGCGGCTTGGGCCGGATCACGTCGACCTTGACGAGCCCGCCCGCGCCCTGCGCGACCGGCAGGTCGCCGCCGGCCTTGCGGTGCCGCGCGTAGCCGATCAGGAACGCGGCGCCGACGACGACCACGAGCACGCCCGCGACGAGCCCGCGCGAGGTCTTTGCGGGCGCGGGCAGCTCGAAGCCGAGCTCCTCTGGTTCGGTGTTACTGCTCATACGAGATCGTCCACGTGCTTGTGCTTCGGCGGGGTCCTCCGCAGCAAGCTGTACATCACCGGCACGAAGAACAAGGTGGTCACCGTCGCGAGGCCGAGGCCGCCGATCACCGCGCGCCCGAGCGGCGCGTTCTGCTCGCCGCCCTCGCCGAGGCCGCTCGCCATCGGCACCATGCCGATGATCATCGCGAGCGCGGTCATGATCACCGGGCGCAGGCGCGTCATGCCGGCGGCGAGCGCGGCGCTGCGCGCGTCGCGCGTCACGCGCTGCTCGTTCGCGAACGACACGACGAGGATCGAGTTCGCGGTCGCGACGCCGACGCACATGATCGAGCCGATCAGCGCCGGCACCGACAGCGTCGTGCCGGTGACGAACAGGATCCACACGATCCCGGCGAGCGCGCCGGGCAGCGCCATCAGGATGATGAACGGGTCCAGCCACGACTGGAAGTTGACGACCATCAGCAGGTAGACGAGCAGGATCGCGAAGCCCAGGCCGGACCGCAACCCGGAGAACGAGGTGTCCATGCTCTCGGCCTGGCCCTTGACCTCGATCGTCGTGCCCGGCGGCGCCTGCTTCTGCATCGCCGCGACCACCTCGCGCACGCGGTCGGAGACCGAGCCGAGGTCGGTGCCCTCGATGTTGGCCTGGACGTCGAACGTGCGCTTGACGTCGTGGTGCGTGATGTTCGCCGGCCCCTGGATGCGCCGGATCTTCGCGAGGTTTCCGAGCGTCTGCGGCTTGCCGGCCGTCGAGATCGGTGTCGCGCCGAGCGCGTCGACCGAGTCGATGTCGTACTCCGGCGTCTGCACCGACACGAGGTACTGCACGCCGCGCTTGTCGACCCAGAACGACGGCGCGACCTGGCCGCTCGACGACAGCGAGATCAGCATGTCGCTCGCGACGTCGCGCTCGGTGAGCCCGGCCTGCTGCGCCTCGTTGCGATCGACGGTCAGCGCGAGCTCGGGCACGTTGGAGACCTGCGCGAGGTGCACGTCCGCGGCGCCCGGTACCTTGTCGACGCGCTTCGCGAGCTCCTGGGCGAACGCGAACGTCCTGTCCTCGCTGCCGGTCGGGCCGACGACCTGCAGATCGATCGGCGCCGCGAGCCCGAAGTTGAGGACCTGGGTCGAGATGTCGGGCGCGAGGAAGAAGAACGTCGTGTCGGGGTAGCTGCGGCGCAGCGTCGTGCGCAGCGCGCGCACGTAGTCGCCGGTCGGCTGGTGGCCCGGCTCGAGCGAGATCAGGATCTGCGCGTCCGCCGACGAGATCAGCGCGCCCTCGCTGAGCGACAGGTTGATGCTCGAGTACGGCGAGCCGATGATGTCGATCATCGAGTCGAGCTCGGACTTCGGGATCGTGCCCTGGATCGTGCGCTCGATCGTCGCGATCCGCCGCTCGGTCTCCTCGATGCGGGTGCCCGGCGCGCCGCGCACGTGCAGCTTGATCAGCCCGGCATCGACCGACGGGAAGAAGTCGCGGCCGACGAGCAGCAGCATCGACATCGAGCCGGCGACGAACAGCGTGAAACCTGCGACGACGAACCCGCGGTGCGCGAGCGCCCACGCGAGGTGGCGGCCGTACGCCGCGCGCAGCCGCTCGAACGCGCGTTCGAACGCGGCAACAAAAGCGTTCGGCTTGTGGTGCGCCATCGCCTCGCGCCGCAGCAGGTAGTGCACCATCGTCGGCACGAGCGTTCGCGACAGCAGGTACGACATCAGCATCGCGAACACGACCGCGAGCGCGAGCGGCACGAACAGCGACTTCGCCGCGCCCGCGAGGAACGCGATCGGCGCGAACACGATGCAGATGCACAAGGTCGACACGAACGCGGGCACCGCGATCTGCTGCGCGCCGTCGACGATCGCCTGCACGAACGGCTTTCGCTGCCCGATGTTGCGGTGGATGTTCTCGATCGCGACCGTCGCGTCGTCGACGAGCACGCCGACCGCGAGCGCGAGGCCGCCGAGCGTCATCACGTTCAGCGTCTGGCCGAGGACCTTCAGCATGATCGTCGAGAAC